>JABFRV010000098.1 GCA_013140975.1 Saprospiraceae bacterium | reverse complement strand
CCTGTAATGTGAATTCAATTAAAAAAGCCCCAGGATTCTTATTCTGAGGCTCATGGTGAATAGATCTTATAATACGAGATTACACCCCTAAAATGCCAGGCGCTCCCTGCAAAAGCCTACGAAGCTGGTCATAAAAGAAGAAGTGCTCCCCCATCTCGTGAGGATTAATGCCGTCACGGTCAATGCAGATCATGGAATGATGGAACATGTCCCAGAGCTTTTCCATGGCTTCCTTAGGATCGTAATGTTCGTAAAATTCAGTAATGACTTGGACTCCTAGTGCTGCTCTTTGTTGCGCTCGATGCTCTGAACGTCGTGCGCGCTTCTCTTTTTTGTTGTTTCGCATAAAAAAAATGGTTTATAAATTAAAAAGGCTACGGTCACGCGAAACAACTTATGGCATTCACCATAAAGAGCTACCGGACTTCCACCGGTATGCCGTAGCAGATCTTTACAATCTAAATGATTCATGAATGCATAAGTAATTTCGCATCACAAATATAAAGCAGTTAATGAAAATGAAAAGTTAAAATTCTGGGTTACTTCAACGGTCCGTTAAGTCTTGCAAATATCGAAGTTTCTTCCTCATTGGCCAATGGGAGCCCAAGGTACTCAAAGTAGTTGTTTGCACTTGATAACTCACCATTATCCGATGCGGTTTCCTCAATAAAAGATTTGCGAACTAGCGGCTGCGCTAGAAACTCTTTAATTTTAAGATCAAACTGCTCTTGTAGATAAGTAATCTGAGAGTCTCCGCTCAGCTCTGACAAGTTCTTGTTTTTTTGTCTCATTATCTTTCTTTTGAAAAAATGATATGAATAAATGATCTCCACTTTCTAACTGATAGGTGAACAATCTCCACCCCTTATATCTAACTTCTCCAGTAACTTTGGTTTCCTTAAATCTTCTATAAATTGGAATCGTAAGTGAAGGAGATTCACGAAACCTTATAATAGCTCTAATAACTGCGCCAATATGTTCACTTGGTAACTTAGAAAAGTCTTCTAGAATTAAATCGCGATTATTTTGATCAACTATTGGAATAAGCTTTCTAACATATAGTTTATGGCCGTGAATACCTGGTAAATCAACTTCTGATTTTACAACAACATCCTTTGTAATGTATTTATATAATAAGTAGAATAGTCCGGCTGCGATAAAAATCTCAATTATCAATTCTAAATCAGATTGCTTTCTTTTAGCCATTACTCGAACAAGTCTTTATCAATACCACAATCTACTAAGTAAGAAATAGATTGTAATCCACAAAACAAATTTACAACAATATCTAAAGAAGTGAACAAAGAAATAGTTAAATGTGGCACAAATATTGCAATATATCACATTATATGATACACTACTATTCTTTTTACATTGGAGATCCCGGGTCAAGGGCTTCTACCTGGAAGTTCGTAGACATGAAAATTCCTGCAGTAGATCCAAGATCAGCTGTGATGCTGCATCATTTTTTAGAAATGTATGATATGAGAATTAGATGTCCTTGGGCACCAAATAAGCATCGATACTTTGAACCGGCTCCAATTATAGTAGATAATAAATACCGAGCACTTATTGAATGGGACAAGATCGAGCGAAAGTCTTATGGTTATACACTCGTACAGTTTAAGAGAATAAGAAGAATAAGCCAATATGAATTAATGCCAATGTTCAAGCAGTTGCCATTAAGTGCCTATAAATAGGCATTATATGCAATTAAATTTGCACCCGGTGCAATTAAATAGATGTGCATCGGCTTCCCGATGCACACTACTCATGAAGCAAGTCCCAAACCAAGGAACAAATACAACTTCTATCAAGAGATTAATTTTCGATTCTATTCCTCCGATCGTCCGTATTTCCAGGAATAGTAAATTGCAACAAGTGAAGTTGTAGCTGCAGCTGCAATTGAATACAAAGAATCCAATTGTTCACTAATCGTTACAATTACAGGAACAAAAACTTTAGTTGCTGGAACAAATCCAAGCAATGCAGAAAGTGCTGTTAATAAATGTCGTATTACTGACTTATTCATAAGATACAATTTATTGGTTATAAAATAATTATTTAAATTCCTCTTCAAATGGATTGTCTGGATTATCTCTGTTGTTCTCCGTGATGTACTCTTTCATTTTTTCTTTAGAAACACCCGCTTTATGAAATATCCCTCCGGATTGGAATTGCGAATAAACATCCATACCAAATGAAAACAAATCTTGTAAAACTGCAACCCACCCGGTTGCGTTACCTCGCTCAGGGACAAGACCGGCTTCATAAGATCTGATTCTTTTACGTAAATCTTCAATTTTTTTTTGAGTCCACCACCAAAAGCCAACACCGGCTGCAAGCAGTAAAATTGGTATTAGATTTTTTTTCATATACTATTGCTTAATTAATTCCTGAAGGAAGGTTTTTAACATACTCTAGGATTTCATTCAAAACTTTTTTCTGTGCTGTACGATCTAATCCATTAGATATATAACCTAACATTGATTCGCCATGAGCATTAGCAAAAGCATGAGCAACGATTGAAACCTGAGTCTTGTATTTTAAATTTGTTTTAAAGGCAGATAAGCATACTTGTGGACTATCATACACATAACCAATACATTTGGAGTAAATTGATTTCTTAACAAAGTTTTGGATATCGGGCGCAATGTCAACAATTCTTTTGCCAGCTGCTTTAGCTTGAATATAATACTGAGGATCAAATGCATCAATAGAAGCGTCGTAATTCTTCTTGATATCATCATCAAGATTTTTATCTTCAGCTGAATCTTTGAGTCCAAGTGATTCAAGAATTGTTGATAATAATTTGTTTCCCAAAAACAAACTCCCAACTGCTAGCGTACCGTATAAAATAATTCTACCGTTGTCCTTATTCATAATCATGTATAACTTAATAATTCTGCAAAAAAATAAATCTCATCATCGATAACTCTTGATCTGCCATTTTCAAAATCTGCAATACCGGTTACAAGTAATTTAATTGTAACGGATTCACGATCGGGAATTATACCATTCTGAAATCCAGTATGTTTATTTAGAAAATCTATATAATTGTATAGATTTTCTGGATTATTATCTGAAGGAGGGCTATACCTTTTAATCAACCCTTCTATCGTGTACAAATTGTGCTTTAGTAAACTCGCATCACGAATTTGCTTAATTAATGCACGAACGCCCCAAACAAAAGCTGTGAATCTTACAAATCCTTTTGAATCAGAAGTCATTCTACCCTGCCATTGAGACCCATCATCCTTAAGATTGCCTGGATTGTTATTGCGAATACCGAGGGGGTAACTCTGGTTTCCTAAGTATGATACAGCTAACAACCGATTTTTGTCTTCTTCAGTAAGAGAAGAAGCTTTAATCTTGTTACTTGTAAGTAATACAATTAACACAATAGATCCGATCAGAATAAAGTTTTTCATGAAAGCCAGTTACGACCTTGTACACCAGTGTTGTTTGGATTTTCTGACCCAGTACCAGGTCCGGGATCTGCTATTACTTTCTTCTTATTCGGTTTAATGAATAGAAAGTAAATTCCTGTCGCTGCTAAAATTAAGGGAAGATATTTTTTCATTATCTAGATTTTTTAAAGATTAAGATTAAGGTAAGTTTTTTTCGTTACGAACATCGATAAGTAGTAATTCTTCAGCCGGAACCATACTAATAACATTGTTTATAAATTTAGAAAGCTGATTTGAATTACTAGCACCTGAATTATAAGCAATAATTGTTAATCTTTTCATTTCTGTAAGTCTTTGATTTCTTCTAATAGTTTTTTCTCAGATGCTTCTATTTTATCAGCAAGCTTTGAAAGTAATTCGTAACACTTAGTTCGATCATTTGTCATTGCGGAACTCATTTCTTTCAATGAAGCACTCATTTCTGTATAAGCTTTAACTTGTACAGTGACCAAAGGACGTATAACAAACCAAAGAATAAAGCCGGCTACGCCTGCGCCAATTCCATTGTTCATTAAAATTTCTATTATTTTGATATCCATTTTAAATTATTGTGAATCCCTTAAAAATTCTAATCTATTAATTATTGCAATTAACTTATTTTTTTTCCTGTTTAACACAAGTAATTCTTCCTCTATTACATTTAGTTCATCGCTTACGGTAAACATCTTATTATTTAGATCTGACCATAAACTAGAACTTGGAACAGATCTACTAACTATTTGTCCGTCAGATAAAGTGTCAGTAGTTACAATATATTTCTCTTCATTTATTGTAACAATTTCAATGTGTTGCGCTTGCAATTGAATTGCAAAAAACAATATGAGTATGAATAATATTTTTTTCATTATAATGAATTTATAGATCAGAAATTTTATAAATGATAAGCCGTACTGCTGGAATCTGAGGCCTTGACGGATTTGCAGCCGCTCCAACAGTTTTTAACTCTAACGAGGTGTTGTCTTGTGACCACATTATTTTTATTGTGTCTGTTGGTTGTAGCTTTAATATATTTTCATTCTGAACTAATCTTGTTCGAATGGGATCTAACAAAGAAACATAATGAGTATTTGGATATCCCTGACCACTTTGACGGCCTATCCATGTAGACATTTCACGCTCCCATGAATTGTCATTATTGTAAACATTTAAACAATAACGTATTAAGTAGTATCCGGGATAACATACTTTTATCATGGTATCTTGAATAATATTAATTGTTGAAGTATCTTCAGACTTTCTAATTTTAATTGCTTTAGCCACATTAGCAGTTGCGTAGGTTTGGTTTAAAGTGTCAGCATAATTACAAAAAGGAAAATGTCCAACTTTATACGTCCCATCTAATACATAGCCCCCAGATAATTGAGCTTTGCAAAAGATAACACTAAGAATCGATATTATAAATATTATTTTTTTCATATTGTTGATTTATGGATGTTTTCTGCTTTGTTCGTGCCAAGCAGTACCATCATACATTAGTTTTAATTGTGAACCATTAACGGCTCCATAATTTACTGAACCTGATAATGATATGGGTGCCCCTCCCGGGGTTGTAGAATTATGTTGAATCGTAATTGAACTGGCAAACAATAAAGTAATTTCTGAACCTGTGGGCCAATCTGTAGTGGTTATTCTGTGTACTGAAGTTGTTCCAGTTAATTGAAATGAGTTTCCATCTGTGCCTAATGTTATAACATTTGCACTTGCAACATTTAATCCTTTAGCAGTAGCAAATCTTCCATTAATCACCTGAAGAGAAACGACAGGACTATTTGTGGATCCAAAAACGGTTTTACCTCCAAATCTATTAATTAAATTCACAGAATTTTGATAAATCCCATCTCCTACCGTATTTGATATATCTATTCCTCTTGCTGTACCAGCACCTAAAGTAATGGCATTATTTATATGCAATCCCCTGAAGGTAGAAGTATTGCCTCCACTTGATGAATAAGTGTTATTTATTTCAATTCCTTTGTAACTATTTGTACCAGCACCTGTTGCACTTATTGTACCATTAATATACAATGTTGTCTGAGCTGTTGGACTAGTTGCTGTATGACTTCCTGACCATATACTAGTCCCAGATCCTTGATTGTTTGTTTGTAAATAAATCGCTTGATTTCCTGCTGCTGTACTAGTTATATTAAATTGATTTGCACTACCTCCTATCGTATATGATTGAGCGGTTGTGAAATTTGATTTTGAAATTGACAGACCGGTTCCTGTTCCTACTGTTATAGTTCCAGTATTAGATCCATATACTGTAAAACAATCATTCGCTGTTCCTGAACCTAATAAATTAACTTTAAAATATCCAGTTTCACTTCCGTTTGTCGCGCCAAACCATGACGAAGTTAATAAACATTGATTTCTAATAACTCCAGTTGAACTTGGTGCAGTAATTCTTAAGCCTGTCCCAAACCCACTAGTAACCGTTCCTGTAGAAGTATGGTTTATAACAAATGCGTCATTATTGACAGCATTCGTATTTGTAGACACAAGACTCTGAGTTAGGTTTCCTCCTGTAGTTGCTCCAGATGATAATTCTAGTCTTCCAGTATTATTTGTTTCAATTTGAAAATTATTATTATCATTAGTACCAACGCGCATAGTAGCTCCATAAGAATTTCCATTTTGATTTACATCTCCAGATCCTCCTCCACCTATTGAAATAGTTACCTTTAATGAGTCCACACCTCCGCCGCTGGCAATACCTAATCCGTAACCCATGTAAATTGGTTTTTGTGGACCATAAGAATTTGTAGGATTACCCCAAAATCGGAAAGGGTTTAACCATTTAATTTTTGCATCTGAAATTGATGTATCTTGAATGTCAGAAGTTCCAACAATACTATTATCTAAAGTGCGTCCAAAATACTTTTGTCCACTTTGTGAATTTCCAAATGTGAGCGCCATCAATAAGGCACTCACAAAAAACCAAACCTTCAAACTTATCCTCACCATAAGTAAGAGATTTTAACTGTTCCTGGATTTGCAATTGTGAACTTAATTGTTCCTTTTAAATAATCACATGCAGTTTCCGCGGTAATGTCATCACCAAATGTTTTTTCAACGTTGAAATTATTTGTAGTGCCATCTCTTTTTTTAGTTTCTACATTTACATTTGATCCAGTACCTGTTAAAACTATGTAAGAAAAATAATGATACTTGCTAAGATCAAAAGTTTTTGTTACAGTAATTACTTCAGATCCCCAGGTATTGGAATTAAGGCAATCGAAAATTGTATTTTCTTGACCTGGGTTCACTTTTATGGCTGCATCTGGTAGATATGCTCTTTTCCCATTTTCGTCTAAACAGGAAACTATTCCTCCTAATTCATTTCGCCTTACTGTGTAACTTTTATAAGTTGCACATCCTGCAAGTTCCGGATAATACTTTGCTGGTACAGTTGTAGATACTGAATCCAAAGTATGATTAAGCCACTTTCCTGTTATTTTCCAACCATAACTCAATCCATTTCTGTTATTGACAGCAAATTCGCCCATGCCACCAGTTGCATGAATATAATCATTTAAAGTATCACTTAAGTCTTGTGGTTCTGTTCCTAATCCTCCTCCTCCATCGGGTTGATATACGGCTGATCCTGAAACATTAATACCCCTTAGCCAAACTCCATTTATATTTTCATTTGCAGGAATAGAAATATAATAATTACATAGAATAGTATCAACTTTTGCTATCCATAGTTCATTATTTCCAGACGGTCTATTACAATCATCTCTACGATTATCTAGAAAATTACATGACACTTTAGTTAATAATCCTGTATATGGTGGATACTGTACCTGTCCTTTGTTATTTACACCCCACGCAACCGCACCAGTTGTTACTCTTCTGTATAAATCAAAAGGTATGTCGCAAGGAATTGCGGATATAGTTGTTTTTGTTCCGGACCTTAGTAATACATCTGTGCCATAATCAAAAGGATTTCTTGAATAATAAAGATTGATAAATTCGATTCCATACACTGTTGCAGATACTCTTAATCCAGTTAGAGCAGGATATGCAGAATTTATTCCCGTTGGAGTCGCTTCGGTTCCGTTAGGTAGGTCATCTTTGTAACAAATTCCCATACAGTCAAGCCATTCTTTTAAATCTGTAATAAATCTGTCAGCCTCTCTTTGGCTATTACCGTACGGATATGCCAGAGGCACATGACCAATATTTATTAATGGAGTCTGAGAATTTGCAAATGATGAAACAGTTTTACTTTCCACGTAAGTCCAATCAACAATCCAAAAATCTTCATTATCAATTGTTGTAGATGCTGAATATTCATAATTACGATAATCTACATTCTCCAACTTTAGCCAACACTCTTTAACGACATCTTGAAAAGGACATGGTTTTACAGTTCCTAGTACAGTATAACTTGTTCCAGCTTCTGTTTTATCAGAAAACGTACCAGGCCTAGAAATTGAATGCACCCTGGTAAAATAAACTAGATTAGATGGACCTATTGAATCAATTAAACACAATGGATATGCTTCTAAATCATAGTCATTTGTTGCCTGATTATATGCAGAATTAATACTGCATATACATAAAAATATATTTAGAATAATTTTTTTCATGTGAGGAGGAGGATGATTAAATTATTATAGTTTACCTCTGAATATAACGTGAGCCATTCCACCAGATGCGTTGACGATAAAAATCTGACATGGAAATTCATCCTTTTTATGATTATCAGTCTGCATTGAACATCTACGTGTTTCACCGGGATATAAATTTATTTGCCCACCATTAGCAGTAGCCATTGTAATTGTATTCATGCCAACATTAGTAACAGACCATGAATCATAATATGTAAAGGAACTAAACGTTTTATTGATTGTAATTTCTTCTGTTTGTTCGGTTGTAAAATTATATCCATAACAAGGCCCTTCGAAGACTGTAGCCCCGGGAGTATATGCCGCTCCTGTAATATCTATATTACCTAGTACTCTGGTATTTCCTAAACCATCTGCTGGCCAATAAGTACGCATTATAATTCTATAGAATGGAGTTACGTTTCCTGAAGCATCATTACATAAGCTTAATACTTCAATATCTCGAATTGAGTCTTTTACAATAGATACAGAGCTAGGACAGTTTCCTAAAGTAACTTTACCTGCAGGTGGTGTAAAAGTTAAACCGTTTGCTCTCCATGTAGATGTAGTAACAGCAAATCCAGCTCTATGAATTTGAATTTCATAATATGAAATGAAATTTGTACCAAGGTCTGATGAATCTAGACACTTTTGTACTACCTCATAATCAGGAGGCCATGACCCTGTTGTTTGTGCTTGTGAAAATAAATTGCCTGAAAAAATTGTCAACGCAAGCACAATTAATAAGTTTGATAAAATATTTTTTTTCATAAAATTAAATTTGTTTTTAAATTGTTGAAACATTAACACTACTTGTGGTTGGATAAACTACATGAAATACCCAATCGTTTCCATTGGATACAACTGTGACTATCTCACCCAACTCTACTTTTTTAGAAGCCCAGTCTATAAACGCTTGTTCGCTGAAATTACCTTGCGGATGTAACTCTTCTCCATTTACAATTATATTTCCCGGTATTTGAATACTTGCATTATATATTGATAATGAAACCCAACCGGCCGGAATAATTGCGTCTGTATTTCTTTCATCGCGTCTGCTTTTAGTACCATCGCGATTAAGTTTTGTAAAAGTTATTTCACCTCCACCACCTGCGACTGCAGATGGAGGAAAAGGAGAATTGCCACCGGAAGATAAGGTTCCCATTATCCAAGTAGGTTTTCTTTAATAAAAAATTCTGTTTTCTGAACCGGATCTGGGAAAGCAAATTTCTCTTCACCAACACGGTGCTGTTGTAAGACAACCATGCATTTTAAATCTGGACCATCAGGATTGTACAGTGTATCTGCAAAGTGAAAATCAATTACATGATCATGAATAACTCCCGGATTCTCATCACCAATCTCAAATGGATCTCCTGGATATAATGGATAACCTCTGAATAAATAAACTGTATAGTTTCCAATGTTGCGCAAAAGAAGTTTATTACATCGCTGCCTTATCGTACCATTTTTATTAAATACGTCAAGAAGTGAAGTTGACATTACTGCAACAACTTTTTCCATGATGTTATGAATTTGAATTTAAAATAAATGCTAAAGCCATTTTTGCTTTAGCTGTATCTTTTTCTACAAACTCAGAAAAATTAACTAGCAATTCAACTGGGTTTTCAAAGTGATGAGAAAGCCGATGAATGCAATCTATTACAATGTCTTCTTGTTCCTCAGATAATTCGAATTTTTTATTTGCATCCGGGTCAGAACCTAATTGATGATGAACACCATGAATACCTCCTACATTTGCCATTGCCATTTCATTTTGAGAAAGTGGAATTAAACGGCCAGCGATTGAAGCAATAAATGGAGTAATAATTTGAGCCAAAGTTGGGTATTCTTCCAATGCTTCACCAATTGAATGGATAGTACCCATCATTCCTTTTTTACCTTTCGATTTTTTCAATTCTTCAATCTCAGCCCTTAAATCATCAATCTCGCGTTCTTTTTTGAAAGCTGTAATTTCAGTTGCTACTGCTTTTCCAATTGCTGCTTCAATATTTTCGTGTGACATTGCAGGACTGCCAATGCCGGTAATTTGCTGATTCATGTACTGATTTATTGTATATAAGGTATTGAAACCACCTACTGAATCTTTTTCGTCCTTTGAAACATAAATTGCTAGATCGCCACCATTTCGAGTTTGTCTATCGACTTCAGATGAAAGAGCCTCCCACCCTACTTGAATATTTTCATATGAACTAGAAGCAATTCTTTGGCCTTGTTTTTTGTCAAAGCCTCGCCACATGACCCAATGTCCATGTTTATTAGAAGGTATGTTTTTATACCATGCTTCTAGATCAGAAAAATTAGTAAGTGTTGCTACCCTGTTCATCTTTTCTTATTTACATATAAACGCCTTTGTCGGCACATAAATAAATCCTAACTCAACCGCTTTGCCTACATCATCAACTCCCGGATCAACAGAAAATTCAATCGAGGAACTTTGGGCAGTAATACCATACTCAAGCATTATCTGAGCATATTTTAGAGGACCTTGTGTCTTGAAATCGTGAACAAGATGTTCCAACGGTATTGAATCAATTACTTGAGCATGACCTTGAGAAAACTTAACAAAAGCGGATCCCATTAATTCTTCAGAGATGATTAAAGCACCAGTACGAGTTTTTCTGTTTCCGGCAGCATTTTGTCCTCTGGTTACAACACCAATGATCATAATATCTTTAAAGAAATCAAGATCTGAAATATTAAATGAGCGTTGAGTTGCTTTATCTATGTCAACAACAATATTTTTAAAGTATGGAGCAGAGTATTCACGAGCATGAATGTCAATAACTGGAACTGCATCTCCATTAGGAGCATTAATACCTGCTATAGCAGCTGAAGAAGTAAAGATCATAACTTTTATTTAATGATTAATTATTTAAAATGCGGGAGAGCCAAAGCCCTCCCGATTAGTATTTATCGAAAAACAGGTTGCTTGCTTAAATCGCAGAGCTTACACAAGCGCTATTTGAATTGCTTCCATAACCCTTGAAAACCCAACCGAAAGCAAAGAACACAAGAATGTTTCTTAGATTTTCATCTCCTCCTGCACCGCCAACGATATCAGCTAGAGTAGTAACAGTTTCTAATGAAACTTCTGCCTTGTTGCTTTGTGAACCGAGCATCCAAGGATATGCACCTAGTTCGAACAATCCTCTTTCTTCAACTGTAGCTCCAATTTCCATATGATCAGTAGGGGTAGCTACAGTACCGGTAAATCCACCGTTAGGATTCACAACAAGTAGCTGATTTTTTATTGCTGGGATTCTTGCTTGATTTCCTGCAGAAATTCTAGTTCTACCGTTCACAATTCCCATCAAGGCTTTTGCTGCTGCTGCTCCAAAAAAAGTAACATCAGGATAAGACAATACAGGATTGTCATTTTTAGCCAATTTATTGTCTGGATTGTGCTTGGTAAATCCAAGACCAATATGAGTCATCATAAAGATGTCTGAAGTCTCTAACTGCTCATCGGAGGAAAAACCTTGGTTTGCCCCAGTTGGTTTTGTTAGTTCAAATTCAAAAGATTGTTTATCGGTAAGTAAAGCTTTACCAACTCGCAACAAATGAGGATGAACAAGAGCATTTTCTTTTTGGAATGATCCAGATGTTGGAAGCCCTGGATTATTATTAAGTCCATCTAAGAAGATCTGCATTGAATGTCTGCGATTAGAAATCGCAAATATTTCGTTAATCATATGAATATAATTTAAAAGTTAAAAATTTTTTTGATTGAATTAATTATTTAAAATTTTGAAAATTGATTCTTAGTTAAGAATCTGCTTTTGTGGACAATTAATGCCATTATTACTACCTGAAATTCCGGGATTCTGATAATAATAATTTCTCCAATTTGTGCCAGCAATTCCAGAGGTTTTAATTCCTGCAGAATCTAATGCTTTATCAATTACTTCTGCGCCTAATGAATGTGCGCCAGATGCAGCAACACCAAGTCCTACATTTGCAACATGTTTATTAGTACTAGTTGATAATAATAATCCACCAACGATTTCAGCTCCTGCAGCTATATTTTTTGCAACAGGTTTTTTAGTTAGTTTTCCAATTGCCCAAGGAATAACCTTAGCAACTACAAATCCTAACATGATTTCAGCAACTGGAACAGCGTTGCTACCAGCTTTTTTTACAGTATTTTTATTGAATTTCATACCTGATATTTTATAATTTTTAGATTTTTTTGAATTTAATAGACATGGTACACACATAGATTATTTTCTTCAGGTTACTCTACGTTTGCGTCTGACAGTGCGTTTTTTGCCAGAAACTGCTGAAGCAGAACCAGCTACATACACACACTTTCCTACTACGCGTGCTTTTTTTCCAGTTGCACGAATTGACTTCGCTTT
>JABFRV010000111.1 GCA_013140975.1 Saprospiraceae bacterium | reverse complement strand
CCATTAAAGTGAATTGTATTGTATTAGAAAAATGAATTAAACATAAATCAAATCAACTAGGTTTCAAATCTTAACTTATGTTAAAGGGATTGAGTATAAGAGTTAGCAAAGAATTAATAGGTAAGATAATTAGAGAATCAAGAAGCTTTATTGCAGAACAATTCATGAGTAATCTCGAGAACTTAAATCTTATTTGTGATGGAAGGAAAATTGCTACAATTAATATTTATCAATGTGATGAGTAAAATGATTTAAAATACATAATTGAAGGATCTTTTTTAGATTACTATAAATTATTCGACTATAAAAAGTACAATCAAATATCTAATAATTATGATAAAAAGTTTTTTTGTTTAAGTATTTAATAACGGCATTTAGTGATTTAAAAAGTGTTAAAGTAGTAAGATCAATTTGTTCGCTTTTTATATAATTTCAGAAGTTGTAAATAAATTCAATAAAAAAATGATAAGACAAGATGCTTTTAGTGCATTACTTGCCTTATCATTATTAATCAAGTTACAAAAAATAATTAACTGCTTAATTGAGGCCAACGCCAATACCTAAGGCGACCATTGGTACAGTTGAAGCCATTCCTTCAAAAAGCCCAACAGATCCATCAGGACCGATAATATTGAAGTCACTTTCAAATATTCTCATTGCGCCAACCTGTGCTCTTACAGAAATGTTATTTTTCAAAAAATAACGTCCGGATACACCATAAGTAAGTAAAGGTGCTGTTCTTCCGGTAGTTCGGAATTTCTCTCCATTCATTGTGGATTCATTTCCAGAAGTATATTGAAAACCGCCACCTCCATAAATACTACCCTTGAATCTTTCTCCTCCGAATTGTAAACCAATTGATGGAGAGAATACTAAAGCATTTCCTAATTCAAGATCTTCGATGTTGAACTTATCCCATGGACCAACTGGTGGCCGTGGAGGAAATACATTAATTGGAAAAATTTTTCGCCAAGGATCATTCATTCGTGGTCGCCACCAGATATCAGTTTCAAATATTATACACCATGGTCTTAAACGACGATTCTCAAGGCATCTGATCTTAAACCAAATATTGGTTCCGATAACAGTCGCTGTTTTTGGCTCTTCTTTGAAAAAAAGTGAACCAGCAAGTAGATCAACACCGAAATTTGCTGTACCTGTCTGAGTCTTCGAATCCTGCTCTTGAGAAGTAAGACTAGCTACTGTAAAGAAGCAGGCGATTAAAGTTAGAAATAATTGTTTTTTCATATAAAAAAATTTAGATTAAAAAAATTACACAGCGAACAATTAAATGCTTCATCAAAAATTTTCAAGACGAATTAAAGTCTAAAAATCTTAAACTGGATTTTTGTTAAAGCGATGAGTATTATTTCAAAAAAGATAATATTGAATACATCATTCATCTATTTGGAATTAAATAGATTGTTATCACTTCGCAAATTTTATTTTTAGAATGTAAGAAAGTTTATTTATTAACCTTAGGACTTTCTTTTGGTAGGTGGTTGTTAGGACAGAGATGCGTTATTCTAAACATAGGCATGACTGATTGATTTTGTTATATGGTGAAGCGATGCCTCATGGAAAACAGAAGGGAATGATTGGCCTAATGAAAACGAAATATATTTCTTATAATATTGGTTTTGGTAAATTTATAAAAAAAGACATTTTGAAAATCATACAAAGCAAAATATAATCAAGTTAAAAAGCTAGACTGATCATTTAATTTTTCGACCGATAAAAATAGAATGGTTATTATCTTCTCTAATAGACTTAAATATTAATGAGGCGAGAATTAAGAAGAAAAATGCGCTAACGTCTGTAGAAATAGACCTTGATCAGCTAAAGAATAGAAATTTATAAAATTAATTTACCCGCTATTCTGCGTCTCATCAAAGATGTCAAGATAAAGTTTATTTGGTGATAAATGAAATCTTAATTTTAAAAATTGCTTACAATTTTCGACATTTCACTTATTTAAAATTAACCGGTATAAACACTCCGTTTCTACTTTTCTACTAGCTTCTCTCCTTTATTCAATTAACTTACCGGCAATATAATAGAAAACTTACTTCCTTCTCCTTCTTTACTTTCTACCTTCATTTCTCCGCCATGCGCCTTCACAATATCATAACTCAAGCTCAATCCTAATCCTGTTCCTTGACCTGTAGGTTTAGTGGTAAAGAATGGTTGGAAAATTTTACCGAGTATATTTTGTGGAATTCCGCTACCATTGTCTTTAACAGAAATCAAAACTTTGTTGCCTTCTTTTTTAGTCCTGCTAAAGAAGTTGGTTTATATCCGGCAATGCTTTGTTTTCTTTTTTATTCAGCTATAACAATCAAGCTGCCATTAGAAATTTTAACTTTTCGATCGCCTCAGAACGGGATTTAACATCTAGTCGGGTGTAAGCATTGTTGATATGTCTTTTTAACGTGTTGATTGAGATGAATAACTTTTGCGTTATTTGAATATTTGTGTTTCCTTCGTAAATGAGCTGTATTACTTCAAACTCTCTGGGTGATAAATGGCTTAAGAGTTTAGAATTGATAATATCCAATTCTAATGCAGGATATTCTTTATTGCGCTGAATGGAATAATTGCTTAAGGAAATCTCAAGAGTAGATAATAATGATTTGTCATGGAATGGCTTAATGAGAAATCCGGAAGGTTGAAATTTCTTCGCTCTTTCAAGTGTATGCTTGTCAGAATAAGAGGTAAGAAAAACGTAAGGAATTTTAATTTTATTAAAAATAAATTCTGCAAGATCAATACCATCTTTATCATCTTCCAAATTAATATCTAATAATACTATATCCGGTTTGTTATTGCTTAACTGATGAATCGCCTCATTATAATCATACGCTATAGCTGTTACAATAAAATCACTATTATTCAGATAGATGGCCAGATTTTCAGCAATCAACACTTCATCTTCAACAATGAGAACCCGAATTTGAAAATGTATATCATTCATAATTATCAAGTTTGAGGAAACAGTAAGTTTACTGTCGTACCCTGGTTATTTTCAATGGTAACTTTGGCTTTTAATTTTTTACTAAACGCTTTTATCATTCGGAATCCAAATGTGTTTGAATTATGAAAATCAATGGAATCTGAAATGCCTATACCATTATCGCTGACTGTCAATAATAACTCGTGATTTAATTTTTTCAAACTTACATAAATAAGACCATTTTCTCTGTTTCTAAATGCATACTTATTGGAATTGGTGAGTAATTCATTAATGATCATGCCCAACGAGACTGCCTTATCCATATGCAATGTTATAGTATCGATGTCCTTTGTGATTGTCAGATTAAAGTTTTCTTTATGAAATGCAGATTCCAGGTGTTCAATCAGATTGCTCATATAACTCGATAAATCCACCTGATTCGCTCCTTCTTTTTCATATAAGTTTTGATGTATAAATGCCATTGATTGAACCCTGAGTTTGCTCTCATTTAATATTTCTTTTATCTCCGGGGCATCATTAGAAAGCGACTGCAAATCCAAAAGGCTGGATATTACTTGCAGATTGTTTTTTACTCTGTGATGTACTTCTTTATTAATGTTTGCTAAATCTTCAGCTTGACGGGAAATTATTTTGTTTTTACCCATTTGCTTGTAAAACAAGTAAAAAATAGTACTGAGTAAAGATCCTAAAGCAAATATTCCTATCCAAAGTAATTTCGTATTGTGGCTATTATTTTGCAATGCTTCTTTCCGCAATTCATTTTCTCGTTTCAAAGATTCATTGAGTTTCTTTTCCTGATCCAATTGCGCTAATGAAAATTGATTTTCTTTCTCATGAACCTCCCTTAAAATTTTCTCATGCGACAATGCCTGAGTTTTGAAGTTGTTTTCAATCAACAGGCCGCGCTTTATCAGCAATTCTTTTTCTAGCCTTTCCCGGTTTAATTGATTCTGGATGTTCAACAATTCAATTTCTTTATTGCGAATATTGATTTCAGAATTATTGTAAATATCGTCAATTACTTCGGTTTCATTTCTTATACTGTAGCTGTTATTTAAATGATTGATATGTTTTACCAAATCATAGGCCTTTTCTATTTTGCCGACAGCAAAGTATGCGTCCGCCTTATTTGTATTAATGAAATTATCTATAAAATAAGTAAAACCCGGACGCGAAAAAGTTTCTGCTTGCCTATACCAATATTGTGCAACGGAATCATGAAGTTGCAACATGGCATAATTTCCTTTCAAAACATATTGTCTGACTTTTAAAAAATCAGCATCTTCATTTTTCAGCAGACTATCAATTTGTAAGATTAGAATTGTAACCTCTTCGTATTTTCTCATTTTAAGACATAAATTCGCTTTTTCAATTAAACTTTCACCTTCAATGTTTTTCTTTCTTAATTCTTTTGCTAAATCAAGAGCTTGGCTAATAAATAAATTTGCAGAATCTAGTTTATAAGTTGCCATAAAAAGCCTTCCCAATGCCAATGCACAACTCTGTGCAGAATGCTTATTCTGTAATTGAGCATAGAGTTTAAAAGATCTTTGGTAAAATTGTATTGCACGATCAGTTCTATTTACTTTTTCAAATACCTGTGCCAAGTCTTCCTGAAGAGTAGCGATTAGTTCATCATCTGCAGCGAACCTTGCACTTTCTAATGCACTCCTGATGCTTACTGTTGATGAATAATATCTTCCATTTTCGTATTCAATTTCTCCGTAGATTTTTAAACACTTGGCTTTTATAGCAGGATAAGTATTAGAAGGAATTGCTTCGATAAATTTTGTAATTTCTGTTTTCGTTTCATCGTCTTTATTTGTGTAGTATAAACTTCTAATTTTTTGATATTTGGAATTATACAACAAACCTGCTTGCGAACTTCTTTGATAGAAGTCAATCCACTTATCTATAATATGTTCCCTGTTTAGAATGTTGTTATCAATCAATGAATCAACCTGCCTTTCCAACTGAGCAATACTATGTGGATAATTTACTTCTTGACCCAATAAGGCATTTGAAATAAAGAAAATGATAAGAATATAGCTCTTAACTAACATTAGTAACTGTCCAATAATATTCAAAGATAAGGTATTCTATTACTTGTGAAATAACCCTTCAGGGGTGATTTCTGACCAAATACGTTTAATTCACCCTTAAGGGTGATCGATATATTTTGATTATATTACACCTTTGATATGTAATTATTATAAAATGTAAACAATAAAAAAAATCAACATGAAAAATTATTTACCAATTTTTTTATTAATCTTCATATTTGAATTAGGCTTAGCTCAAAAAAAGTTAGAGTTTAAACTCATTTTTGAAGGTAGAAATCGTGAATGTATTGTCTCAATACCAACGCATCAGCCACCAGCTGGTGGATACCCGATTGTTTTTATGTTACATGGCACCACTGGAAATGGAGAGGAATTTTATATTCGATCACAATGGAAAGAACTAGGGCAGCAAGAAAATTTTATCACAGTTTTTCCAAGTTCACTAACATGGTGCTTTGTAGATAGTGTAATTGAAGAAAGGAAAACCCGATGGGTCAATGGTAACGTAACTGATAATCCTTGTAGTGTCAAACAGAATTACGTCGATGATGTAAAATTTTTAAAGCATTTGGTTAAATTAATAAAAGACACATTTGAAATCAATTCTTCAAAAGTTTATGCGTCAGGATTTTCGAATGGTTCTGCAATGACACATAAGTTAGCAATAGATGCCGGCGATGTATTTGCAGCCGTAACTGCATGTAGTGGATCTTTGCCGGAAGGTGACTCTACCACACCCTTAAAAAGAATTCCAATATGGTTTATGGTTGGGTCTCACGATGATCGCTTTTATAAAGCTCCGATCACTGAATTGCCTTATGGTGGAGATTCAATACTTTTTTATCTGCAAAGACCACTTACTCGTACACTCGCTTGTCAGAATCTGACTGAAACATTTATAAAAACTGAAAATTCAATTTTCAAGACATATAAATTTCAGGAGAGTCAAACAGGGCTATCGCAGTCACCTTACATTTTCTCATTAATTAAGGATATGGAACATGTTTATCCAAATGGTACAAACTATCCATTATCTGCGGCCAAGATGTCTTGGGAATTTTTCAAACAAACTGCCAGTACAAATACTACAAATAACAGTCTAAATTATAATGTTGAGGTATTTCCGAATCCTTCGCAAAGCGAAATAAATATAAACATACATTCAGAAATTCTTGATGAGAATATAAACTTAAATATTATAAATTCCTGTGGCAATATAATTTTATCTAAAAAATTAACAGGACCTAATAATATGAAAGTATTAAAATCAGAACTTGGATCAGGAGTCTTCTTTTTACAAATCAGAAATAATAGATTAAATATTTGCAAAAAGATTATTTTTATATGATGAATTACATGTAGTACTTCCAGATACTATTTTAGTATTTGAAAGTATTACAGTTTTACATACTTTAGAAAAAATAATTTCAAGAACAATTGGGAAGAGGTTTCAATTGTAAGCTCACAATTCAAACCTCATTCCCATTCTTGCAACATTAAAGCCTTTTTTAAGTATTAACTTACTTTCCTTAGTCTTTGGATCTAATGCAGGGTTCGTGTGGTTTAAATGTATAAAATGTATTTTGCTTTTTTGTTCAGCGGTCAACGTTTTAAATAATTCCATAGATTCTTTAATAAATGGGTGAGGAATTTCTTCCATTGATCTTCCCGGTAATTCATTCGCATCGTAGAATGTTCCATCAATAAACGCATAATCAACTTTTTGTATAAGATCAATGATGTCGTGGTCCCATTTGTTCCATTTATCAATATCCGGAATAAAGAGAATGGATTTATTTTTTCCACTTATTATAAATCCTACTGTCTCTGAGTATTCGTCTCTATGAGGGACCAATACAGGTTTAACTTTTAAGGATTCTGATAGCGCAATTTCTTTTTCATCTTGAAGCTCATTTAGAACAATATTCCCGATTTTTACTAACTGATTCCAGGGACCGTTGTTTTCAATAAAAGATTTAAAAAACGGCATGAGATAAACCTTCGTTTCTTTGGAGTTCATGCCTTCGCGTCCAAGATACATGAGCCCGGAATAATGACCAATATGCGCATGTGTAATAAAAATTCCATCGGGTAATTCTTTGGAATTTTGAGGTTCTGTATTTTTTAGTAATTTTATTTGTTGCGTAATATCGGGGGTAGCTTCAATAAGATATCTTTTACCGGAACTCTGATCAATTATTCCTAAGGATACTACCTTTTCGTTTTGCGAATCAGACTTAAATTTATTTTTACAACATGATTTATTACATCCGATGTGTGGAAATCCTGCATCCTGTACATTTCCAAGTATTACAACTGAAACATTAGCTTCTGAATGAGTATCTATCTTGTAATCTTCAACATTATTTTTGACAAAAAAAGAATTAAAAAATGGAAATAAAAAGAAGCTGAATAGCAAGCCTGTTTTCATGAATAAGATTTTAAACTATCGAAAAAAATAATTGCAGTATTGATTTAAACGAAACATAAGTAACAACTGTAAATGTAACACTCCTGGCTAAGATTGAATGATAAAATGATCGGCAAAAT
The DNA here is from genome assembly GCA_013140975.1 of Saprospiraceae bacterium. Classification (GTDB taxonomy): domain Bacteria; phylum Bacteroidota; class Bacteroidia; order Chitinophagales; family Saprospiraceae; genus Vicinibacter. Next base: position 35,885 of record JABFRV010000111.1, on the reverse strand, counting down.
TTAAGGTTCGATAAGGTAATCTTCGTGCTGCATGTGTATAGCCTCAATAAGTCGTGAAATGTTACCGGGTTTATGTAACAATTTAACAAACTTTTAATTTCCAGTAATACGCTATGGATAAAGAACTTAAGGTAATGTATAGAGTATCTTTAGCCTGAAGATTGAACCAATTTCGATATAATACATTTGTTAGGAAGTGAAAATTTCTGTATTCATAATTTCTTTGGCTTTTATCGCAACTGCTGCCTCTGCACAAACAATCCCGCTATATACTTTTCCGGAATTTGAAGCCCGTTTTTTAAAATCAGGATCAAAGAAGTATGTGCTTAATTATTGGGCTACCTGGTGTAAACCCTGTATTAAGGAGTTGCCATTTTTTCAAGCAGCATATACCGATAACAAGGATCCTGAAATAGAGTTTATTCTGGTAAGTCTCGATGAACCAAATATGGTTAATACTAAAATCCCAAATCTCCTTAAGAAAAATAATATCAGCATTCCCTGCGTTTTATTGAATGATAGTCATTATAATGATTGGATTCCCAAAGTTTCAACCGAATGGAGTGGTGCTATTCCTGCTACTCAAATTGTCTTTGGTCCCAAAAATGTTTTTGTTGAAAAATCATTTTATAGTTCTGATGAACTCATTCGTTTTATTAATGAATCTTATCAAATAATTTATAAAAAATAATCTTATGTTTTTAATTTACATTTTCAGTTTTCTCAGTTTATTTAACAACCAACCTGTTGGTTTAAATCCTGGTGACAAGGCAGCAGACTTTCAATTAAAGAATATTGACGGAAAAATGATTGGCTTTTCCAATTATAAAGATGCCAAAGGATTTATCGTTATATTTACCTGCAATCACTGTCCATTTTCAGTTGCTTATGAAGAGCGCATAATAGATCTGGCCAAAAAGTATAGTCCTTTAGGATATCAGCTTATAGCAATCAACCCTAACGATCCTGAAGTTGTAGAAGAAGACAGTTATGCCGAAATGCAGGAAAGAGCTAAGAAAATGAAATTTAATTTTCCCTATTTATTTGATGAAGGTCAGAAGGTATTTCCTTTATATGGTGCAACAAAGACTCCTCATGTTTTCTTATTGGATAAAAATCTTATTGTAAAATATATTGGAGCTATTGATGACAGTGCTAGAAATCCCTCTGAAGTAAAGGTGAAATATCTGGAAGACGCAATCACCGCAGTAGATCAGGGAAAAGTGCCGAATCCATCAATTACCAAAGCAATAGGTTGTTCCATCAAAGTTAAGAAATAATAAGTTGAAGTGATTTTCTCCCAAAGGATTAACCCATAGATTATGAATATCAGTTTATTCAATATATAGTTCTTTTATGAAGCTAACAATAAGCTGTTTTATTTATCTATTTATTATTGATGTTTTGCCGGCACAGGATACTTACCAAAGCGTAATAAATAAGTATCGGATAGAACAGAAGATAGAACATATAAATGATAAAAGAGCTCCATTAAAAGAGACTGATTTTAATTCGGTACATTATTTCAAACCCAATGAAGCGTTTGTTGTTAAAGCACACTTCATTGGGTTTAGTTCTTTGGATACTATACTAATACCAACATCAAGTGGAAAAATTAAAAAATTCCTGAAAGCCGGTATTTTAGAATTTTCAATGAAGGAAGAAAAACTACAATTAACCATATTCTTAAGTACTCGCAATTCGGAAGAGGCACAATCGTTTTTTTTGCCTTTCAGAGACAAGACAAATGGCAGATCAACATATGGGGGTGGACGATTTATGGATATTCCGGTGAGCGCACTTAAGGATGGCTTTCTTGAAATAGATTTCAACAAGGCATATAATCCATGGTGTGCATACAGTGACGGATTCAATTGCCCAATTCCCCCTTCAGAAAACACTCTGAATATTAAAATAGCTGCTGGTGAAAAAAAATATACCGGAGAAAGAAAGGAAGGTTCTAAAAAATCATAAGTTTGATTGGGTTTACAAAAACAGGAAAGTTGAGAGATTATGAGTCTTAATTGTTCCTGATAATGATTTTAAAGGATTTCTAGTTAAGCATAATGTCCTGTGAAAAAGCATTAATGAATGTTCATAAAATTCACTGCTTAAAAGTAATAGGTGCATGTGGCATTTTCAGATTTAAAAAACCTTGCTGGAATACAATTGTGACTTCCCTTTTGATCTAAGGGTTATGATTGATATATCCATCTTGACAAAGCAAAGAAAGCTTTAAATTGGTATTGAGCAAAGTTGATCAAACTAAATTGCCAGAGGTTCAGAGTTCTAAAGGAAGGTTGGTCTATTTCCCTAAAAAACATCGTTTTACACATCTGAAAAAATCAATCTGACGGATACATCTTTATTTAAATAGCATTGAAATTCAAGAAATGGGGTTTGTATATTGCTGATTATGAATAATGTAGACATTTTATTAATCAATATATTAAAAATACTTACAACTTAGTATATAGCGAGCCTCCAACAGGCTCTACTTTCGCACTTGTAGACGTAAGTCTGTCTAGTCTATTTATAGCTTTTTGGAAAAGATGAAGCTCTCTACATAAAGCATGAATAGTTAGATTACGAAGCAATTTAAAAATTTAAAATAATTAAACCAAATCATGATGAAAAAGGTATCCAAAATTCTTAACCTCTTACTCTTTGTTTGTTTGGGTTCTTCAGCTTTCGCCCAAACAGCTACCGACCTTTCAGGTTTCTCAACGCCGAACAATACACAAGCAGCAGTACAGTGTGATATCGCACTTCCTAGCTGGGGTTTCGGAGCTAATGGAAACTGGTTGGTTTCAACTAGAAATGCGAATTTCGTAGGAACAGGTGCTTCTGTTGAATTATGTCAAGATATTAATGTTCCTGCTCCAGGTGTTTCTGGACAGCAGATCGTTTCTATTGACTACATTGGACAGCAGGTATTCGGTAACCCTGATTTTATGGAAGTTAGATTCTTCACTCAGACTGGAACTTCTCCTGGAGCTCAGCTATTTGCTTCAACTACTGTTAATAAGGCAGGAGGATTAGTTACTTATGAGTTTACTCCAGCTTTCCGTCCAGCTTTCGGAACTACTTACTGGACTTCTTGCGTTGGTGTTAACCAACCAACTCAAAATGCAACTAATCGTTGGGAGTGGGATGGTACTGGTGCAGGTTTCGGTACTGCTGCTCACGTTAGATATCAGCCAGCTGGTGGTTGGGGTGGTGCTGCTTGTCCTTATTGGACTCCAAAAGCATCATGTGCTTTCTTAGCTAACTCTGGTCCTCCAGAGCAAGCTTTAAGAGTTAATATTTGCCGTAACGCTCAATTAACTTTAGGTGGTAACCCAGTTCCTACTATGACTCAATGGGGATTATTCCTATTCGGTCTTGTAGTTGTAACTCTTGGTATCGTAACTGTTTATAACGTTACAAGAAGAAAGGCTACTGTATAAGTAAAAGTTACTTATGCAATTTCCATTTGATAAGGCTTTATACGAAAAAGCCTTTTGGATAGCGATTGTAATTGCAATTCTCGGTTGGATCGGTATTTATCTGATTTGGAGAGAATACACAACCTCTGATATTATCGGAATGATTGTTGCAGTACCAATCCTGGCTTATCTGATCCAAGTGTTGATGATGTTTAAAGAAAAATAGACAAAATCAAAAATATAAAAGCCGCGGAAGAGCAATTCTTTCGCGGCTTTTTTTATTGACTTTTTTTTAACCTTTTATTGTAGCTCTATCCTCGTAATTAACTCATACTCATGACTTTTTATTCTTAAATTTGCGTGCTTCTAAATTAGACAGGCCTGAACAATGAATTTGAAAAAATTACTCTTTAATGGCATTTTAATAATTTGCTTTTTTTCCTTCTTTATATCTTGTAAGAAGAACCAAAGTGCTGGGAATTCCGATGGAAGTTTTGAATTTATCAATCCAGAAGAATGTGGTATTACATTTCTCAATAAGCTTACAGAAGATCAAAATTTCAATTTCCTGACCTTTCACTATATCTATAATGGTGGAGGAGTTGCAGCTGGTGATATTAACAATGATGGTCTTACCGACCTTTATTTTGTTGGTAATATGGTTGATGATAAGTTATACCTTAATAAAGGCAATTTTCAGTTTGAAGACATTAGCGATAAAGCCGGAATCAATAAAGTTCCACATGGGTGGCGAACCGGAGTTGTTATGGTTGACATAAATGCTGACAATTATTTGGATGTTTATATATGTAGAGGTGCTTCCCTGGAAACAACAGATTTGCGCGCAAACCTGCTGTTTGTAAATCAGAAAGATGGAACATTTAAGGAACAAGCTAAAGAGTATGGAATTGCAGATACATCTTACTCTTTAATGGCCAACTTTTTTGATATGGACAATGATCATGATTTGGATCTGATCGTTTCTAATCGTCCAGATGCTTTTGGAATTAAAGTTGAACAAGTTGTTGAAGGACGAAAAGTTGCACCTTATGTAGCACGATCAAAAATGTTTCGTAACAATGGTAATAATACCTTTACAGATGTTACGAATGAAATGGGTTTTGGTCAGAGCTTTGGATACGGACTTGCAGTAACTGTCGCGGATCTTAATAACGATGGCTATCAGGATATTTACTTTGCTAATGATTTTAATGAACACGATTATTGTTATCTCAACCAGCAAGGAAAGTTTTTTAAAGAAAGTATAAAAGAGGTCACTCATCATACTCCATTCTATTCCATGGGAACAGATATCATTGATTTAAATGGTGATTGTCTTGAAGATATAATGACAGTTGAAATGTTACCAGAAGACTATTGGAGAAATAAGGTAAGTATGGCACCAATGGTTAGAGGAGAAATCTTCGATCTTTTCTTTACCTCCGGAAATACAAATCTTCAGTACATGCAAAATGTTGTCAATCTTAATAGAGGCAATGGATGGTTTTCAGATGTAGCAGATATTACTGGAATGAAAAGTACAGATTGGAGTTGGGCTGTACTCGCATCTGATTATGATAATGATGGATTAAGAGATGTCTTCATTACAAATGGATATAAAAGGGATGTATTCGATAATGATGCAATCAAAAAAGCAGATTTACAATTTAAAGATTATATTAAAAGTAAAGATGCTAGTAAACCAGTACCGGCGGATTTAAATCTTTTGAAATATTATCCAACAGTTAAATTAGTCAACTATATTTATAAGAATGAAGGAAATTTGAAGTTTACAAATAAAATTCAGTCCTGGGGACTAAATAAGGAAAGTTTATCACAAGGTGCTATAACTGCGGATCTTGACAACGATGGTGATCTTGATTTAGTAGTGAATAATCTTGATGAACCGCCATTTATCCAACGCAATAATTTAGAAGGCAACAACTCTCTAAGAGTAAAATTAAAAGGACCGGGACAAAATGTTTTTGGGCTTGGAGCTAAAGTAACTGTAAAGTCAAATGACAAGGAGCAATTCGAGCAATTTAAAGTTGTAAGAGGATATGCTTCCAGTGTTGAACCAATTCTTCATTTTGGAATTGGAAAATCAAAGAAGGTAGATAAAATTGTCGTAAATTGGAATGATGGTAAAGAAACAATTCTTACTCAGGTTGATGCTGATAAAGTAGTAGAAGTTAAGTATGATGATGCGGTACAAATATCAACTCCAAATACAATAGCTAAAACACTTTTTCAGGATGCGACATTAACTTCGTTCGATAAAGTATTTAAGCATACTGAAAATTTATATAATGACTTTCAGATTCAGGTATTATTACCACATAGATTATCCAGAAACGGACCTGCCATTTGTACAGGAGATGTAAATGGTGATGGCCTTGAAGATTTTTTTGTGGGAGGAGCAAGAAATCAAGCAGGTGCTATATACATTCAAAGTGCGAATGAAAAATTTTCTGTTACACAGAACACTATTTTTGATGCAGACAAGATTCATGAAGATGTTGGAGCCATTTTTTTTGATGCAGACAATGATAAAGATCTGGACCTTTATGTAGTTAGCGGAGGTACAGAAGAACCTGCAAATTACAGTTACTATAATAATAGATTATATATAAATGATGGAAGTGGGAAATTTGCAAAAGGCAATTTGCCTCCAATTGGGATAAGCGGAATGTGTGTTAAAGCATTTGATTATGACGCTGATGGTGATAGCGATATTTTTGTTGGTGGAAGAGTAATTCCTAATTATTATCCTTTTCCATCCAATAGTTTTATTTTGAGGAATGACAATGGAAAGTTTACGGATGTATCGGCAGAAATAGCTCCGGCTTTAAATAAATTAGGATTGGTTACAGATGCGTTAATTACAGATTTAAATGCAGATAAAAAACCTGATATTGTAATCGTTGGAGAATGGATGCCTATTACTTTTTTAGTTCAAAAAGATGGAAAATATATCAAGGACTCAACAAGCTATAAAATTGATGTTCCTCATACAGGTTGGTGGAATAGAATTTCTGAAGCAGATGTAAATGGTGACGGTGTAAATGATTTAATTGTTGGTAATCTTGGTTTAAATTATAAGTATCACGCCACAGTAGAAAAACCTTTCGAAGTATTTGCCAATGATTTTGACGGAAATAGTACTTATGATGTGTTTTTAGCCAAGCACCTGAAAGATAAAATGGTACCCATAAGAGGAAGGCAATGCTCATCCGAACAATTACCAGGTTTAATTGAGAAGTTTCCTACCTTCAGAGATTTTGCAGAATCAGATATAACTTCAATACTTGGTGATAACAAAGAGAAGATGGTAAATTTAAAAGCAAATAATTTTGCTACTGTTTTATTAATTCGTTCTGGAAATAATTATTCTGTGAAAGAATTACCAATTGAAGTGCAATTTGCTCCGGTTAAAGGAATTATTTATAAGGATTTTGATAAGGATGGAAAATCGGATTTATTAGTTGCAGGTAATTGGTTTGCATCAGAATATGAGACTCCTATTGCAGATAATTCTATCGGAGTATTTATGAAAGGAAATGGTAAAGGTGAATTTAAGTCTATCCCTGTGAAGGAGAGCGGTATCTTTTTGCCACAGGATGTCCGTGATATAATACCTATTAAATTAGGCTCATCTGACAAAGTGGGTGTACTTGTTGCAATTAACGATGGGCAATTAAAATTATTGAAAGCGAATTAGAATAGATTATTATGTTGCGAGAATTTTTATTATTGACAATATTGATTTCATTTTTTTCCTGTAAAAAAACGGAAAATGAAATTATGACCCCTACGATTTTTAGTAATGGCCTATTGAAAGCAGGATTTGATCAAGATACAAGTTATTTTTTAGATAGAATTGAATCTCCCCTCAAATTAAAACAGACCTTAAAAATTTATAAAGATTTAAGACCATCAATGCAGGAGTATGAGAACATATTAATGTCTGATAATATGCAACATGATAGAATGCGGGATTCTGCAATTCAAATGTACAAGGGTCTTATAGATTCCATTGCTAAATTTGGAATTAAGAAAATGGTTTTCGATACTGTTGATTTTAATAATTATGTAAATAATTACAGACCTTATTACAAGCTCGATGCTGAAGGATATATTTATCAGAATAATGAAACGTATGTCTTACAGATTAAAGAAGCTATATTATTAATGGACGGTTGGAATTTAGGATCCGTAAGACTTTTTAAACCGACTAAAGATGAAATGTTATTGAGAGTCATTGATTCTCTTAAAGAAGCATCAAAAACAGATCCAAGAAATATCAGAGTAATGGATTCGTTGAAGAAAATTAATTATGAAGTAAAAGAAAATCCCTTTGTTCAATAATTTCAAATCCCCTTTGGCTAAATTTCTCCTGTATTTCATAGGAGGTATGTTGTTATTTTATCTTTTCTATTATTCTCCATTGTACGAAAGATATTTTATGCCTGGCCTGCTAAATATACAGGCGCGACTTTCATCTATATTGTTATCATTCATTGGAGAGAAAACAACTGTAGAAGGAGACAATATTATTGGAGATACTTTTAAAGTGAGTATTCATGGAGGGTGTGATGGGTTAGAGGCCACTGCTTTATATATTGTTGCAATGCTTGCCTTGCCCCTTATATCATTGAAAGAGAAACTACCGGCATTAGGATATGGATTGCTAATTTTATCTGTATTGAATATTTTTAGAATCGCTCTATTATATTATTCAGGATTGTATTGGCCAAAGGCTTTCGAATTTTTGCATTTGCATGGCGGTGTCATTATTTTTATGATGATTAGCGTTCTTCTTTGGTTGATATGGGTCAATAAATTATTAAAAAACAGAAAGTAAGCAAATTAGCATGAAAGATATATTCCGATTTGCTGGCTTATTTATTCTTTGCTATTTTGTTTGTATTTTTTTATATAGGGTAGATTTTGTAAAGTCAATGATTAATAAGCCATTGCGTTCATATTCTGTTGGATGGATTAGTTCCTTCTTGCCTTCGGCTGAAATTTCTCAGCAGAATATTGCTGGAAAGTCCGGTATAGATGCTGAAATGTACTTAATATATGGCAATCCAATTCTAATTGAAAAAGCAAAAAAGGAAGCCAAGCAGTCAGGTCAGGCATACGCAACAATACCCACAAAATCAATGGAACTTCATTTATTTGAAATGTTTGTTGTTCCTGTTTTTTTTCTGATTAGTTTATTTATAGCAACTCCTTTGATATTGAAAGAAAAGATGAAAGGTTTGTTGATTTCTTTATTGATTATTTTCATGTTTATCAGTATAAAATTAATTTGTTTATCGACATTTGAAATCTCAAATTCAAGAATAGGGATTTATGAATTGGGAGATTCAGAAATGAAGACACTTTCAATCTTATTGGGTGTTTTTTCATTGGGATTTACTTTGATGCTTTCATTTATTTTATGGCTTGTATTTGGATTCAAAAAAAGCAATTTTGTACAGATTTTTAATTCTCTTTTTAAAAATGCATAACGTAGTAAAAATTATTATTTCCTTTTATTTTATATTGGCTTGTAATCCAGTGAAGAAGTTAAGTGACCTTAAAAGTAAAGATTGTGGAAACTTTACCATTGGAATGATTGAAGCAAAGCGTTTATTAAATGATCAGGAGAAAGCAAAACTTGAAGAGCAAGGAATATTGATTCAGGAATTTCTTTTTGAAACTGTTTATCAGGGGATTTGGAAGAATAGCTGGAATACTAAAAAGCTTAACACAACCCCAATACGGAAATTGAAAGAGTATAAATCGGAAGACAAAGTTTCTGAAGGAATTATTCTAAAAGAAATAGCAGAGGATAATACACCTTGTAACCTGATCGTTCAATCCATTATTGAAATTGATGATGTAGAATTAAGTTCTTTTGGAAAGGTCGTGAATTATAAGAATAAATACTATAGAATTGAGACCCAGAAAAAATACATTGATGACATTGCGCAGCATCCTTGTGTTAAACACGTTAGCTTAATGAAATCGCTGGATATTCCAGACATAAAAAATTAACCATGAAAAAATCATTATTTCAGATTCTTTTTTTCTTCTTAACAAGCATAACTTTATTGCAATCGCAAATTGATATAGAGGAATATGTGAAAGTTGAGAATTCTTCTTACTCGATTGCAGATTTTAGTAAGTTATTATCGGGTTCAGATATTTCTCAACTTAAAGAAAAGGGTGTGAGTGTTTTAGAGTATGTTGATGGAACGAGATACTTAGTGTGTAGTAAAAATGATTTTAGACAACTCAATGCTGAATCTGCTTTGGCATTAAATGTATTGTCCAGAAAAGAAAAACTTTCAGAGAATCTTTATGTGCGCGAGTATTGTTCGGGCAGCAAGAATCAAGATATAACGATTCAATATTTGCCTTTAGTTGATATTGAAACCATCAAGAAAAGATGCTTGATATTAGGAATAAATTTGCGTAGCATTTATGAGTCTTATAGATTGATTTATATTACTTGTGATAAAGATCAGTTCGAAACACTTTCGAATGAAAATTGGTTGCAATATGCTACTTGTACTCCTGACAAAGGAACTCCGGATGATAGAGAAGGAAGAAGTCTTCATAGAGTAAATTTATTGGGAGAATCTAGTAAGTCTGGAATTAATTTAGATGGACAAGGCGTGAATGTACTTGTTAGAGACGATGGAGTTGTTGGTCCTCATATAGATTTTCAAGAAAGATTAATTAATCAGACATTTGGATCTGATGGTTCGCATGGTGATGGTGTTGCAGGAATAATCGGCGGAGCAGGAAACGTTGATCCATTAATGGAAGGGATGGCTCCACGATGTAAAGTTTATGCAGTGAACTATCAAGATGACTTTCTTGATAATACTTTAAATCTTCATCAGTCTAATGATGTAGTAATAACAAATTCCTCTTATTCCAATGGCTGCAATGCAGGTTATACTTATATTACGCAAATTGTAGATAAGCAAATGTATGATAATCCATCTTTGCTGCATTGTTTTTCTGCTGGTAATAGTAATAATGCAAATTGTAATTATGGTGCTGGAAACCAATGGGGAAATGTAACCGGAGGACACAAGATTGGAAAAAATGTTATTACAGCAGCAAATCTTACCATTGCAGGAGTTGTTGATAATACATCAAGCAGAGGACCAACAAGAGATAGAAGATTAAAGCCAGATATATCGGCAAGAGGGACAAATCAAAACTCTACAGCTCCAAGTAATGCGTATCTGGTTTTTGGAGGGACTTCGGCTGCTTCTCCGGGTGTTGCAGGTACAGCAGCATTATTGTATCAGGCTTATAAAAAAGAAAATAATGGAGTGAATCCTACATCGGCTTTGATTAAAGCAATTCTTATGAATACAGCCACGGATCTTGGACCTCAGGGACCTGATTTTGTTTATGGTTTTGGAGTTCTTGATGGATATAGAGCAGCCAAATTGTTACAAGAAAAAAGATATAAAGAATTAACCGTTAAGAATGGTGAAAATATTGAAATTGAAATCGATGTGCCTGCAAATTCTGCAGTCGCCAAATTTATGTTTTATTGGCCAGAAAAAGAAGCTTCATTAAATGCTCGAAAAGTATTGATAAATGATATAGATCTCGAAGTCATTACACCAACCGGAACAATTGTGTTGCCATGGGTTCCAAATCCAACACCTGATTCTAGTATATTAGCTGCAGGTCCCAGACCGGGAGTTGATACCTTAAATAATGTTGAACAGGTTGCTATTCAATTTCCGGAAGCAGGAAAATATAAAATTATCATTAAAGGAAAATTTCTTCCTAACATTAATGTGCCAGGATATTTGTTATATGATTTTCCTGAGAATAAACTCGAAATAACTTCTCCGGTTGGTGGTGAAAAATATAACACTCTAGAAGCGACCAATATTTATTATAGATCATATCAATCAGATTCAATAAAAATCGAATTATCAACAGATAGTGGAAGCACCTGGAGAAGTATTAGAACAGTACTCGGTACTACCCGTTTAACACCGTGGAATACTCCATCTAACGTAAACTCAAAGACATGTATAATTCGCTTAACACAAGGGAGTAATACGATTCAATCGGAATTATTCACAATCACGAATCCTGTAACTGGACTAAAAGTCGATAAATTTTGTCCGGATGAAGTTACTTTAACCTGGGTAAAATCTTCAAAAGAAAGCTTTATTGTTTATTCGTTGCAAGGCCAGGAAATGAAAGAAATCGCCAGAACGAATAATAATTCAGTTACAATTCCAATTACTTCACGTAGTACTCCGCTATGGTTTTCAGTAGCGGGAGATAGTTCTGGAGTTTTAGGAAGAAGAACTAAAGCCATCGGTGTCCCTGATACATTAGTTAAGTGTGTAGTTGCAAATGATATTAGTATTAAGCCAAAAAATGATTGGCTGACTGAAAGAAGATTTATTAGTTGTGATACTCTTGACAAAGCATATCCTGAAGTGTGGGTTACTAATAGAAATGTAAATGAAGTCAAAGATTTTGAGGTTCATTATTTATTTGAGAATAAAATTGTAACTGAAAAAATTACGAAGACTCTAAAGTATCGTGATTCTATTCTGGTTATTTTATCTAAAGGTATTCCTCTTCATTTCATTGGCTCTGTAACAATTCCTATATGGACAGTTCTAAAGACAGACGAACATGTTTATAACGACTCAACGAACATTGTAATTATGAATAGTCTTGTTCCTGATACCAAAGGAGTATTTCCAATGATTGAAGATTTTGAAAAAGGACAGATACCTGCGAACTGGATTGTGCAGAATGATTTGCCATATAATTCGTGGAAATTTTCAGACCAGATTGATATCAATGGAGGCACCAGTAAAGTTGTAACATTTAGTAACAATAATTACAGCTTTTCAAATCAATTGTTAAATCTCATTACAACAACAGTAGATTTAACGTCTTCTGTTGAACCATATTTTTACATGGATTATGCGTATCATAAATCAACTACTTTCCTAAATTTGTTTGATACAATGAGCATTGAAATATTAGATCTTTGTTCAGGAGCTGCTACAACCAAATTATTATATACTGGTGCAGACCAGGATTTATACACAACAACTCCAACAATGAATGAGAATTGGATACCAACAGACTCAAGAATGTGGAGAAACATTAGTATTAACCTCAGTTTGTTTAAAGGTAAAAAGATCGTCGTTAGAATTAATTTGATAAGAGGGGTGTTTTCGAATTTATATATTGATAATGTAAAAGTTATCGAGAAATTATTATCCACACCTGTTTTAAATATGAGTTGGACTCCAATGGATGTTTGTGCAAATACGATTGTGAGATTTACAGGCTCAGTTAACCCATCAGGTTCAACAATAAGATGGAATTTCGGAAATAGTGGTTCACCAAGATTGGGTTCTGGAAATGGACCTGTGCCAGTACGATTTTCTTCAGCCGGTAAAAAAACGATTATAATGTCAATTCAAGACTCTAATCAGATTGTTATTAATTCTAAAGAATTTATTGCTTACCTGCTTCCACAGGTATCTTTTGATTTTGACATTATTGGTTCAAAAGAAGTTAAGTTTAATAATTATTCAACACAGGTTAGAGATATCTTATGGGAGTTTGGAGATGGAACGACTAGCAATGAATTAAATCCTAAGCATGAGTTTCCGGAACTAAAATTATACAATGTTACACTCACCATAACAAACGCTTGTGGAACAAATAAAATATCCAGAATTGTTGATCTATCACCTATTGCAGTTAAAGATGTTGATAGAATAAGTGGAATTAGTGTATTGCCAAATCCATCAACTGGAATATTTTATCTTACTTCCAAAGATGAGATTCAGGAGCTCAAGGTTTGTAGCTCCAATGGTAAAATATTAAGTCTTTCAAAACCTTACGTGAAAGAATTGAGATTGGATCTTTCTGAATTTCATACTGGCTTGTATCTGCTAAAAATCAAAACAGCAAGAGGGGAGTATGCTAATAAGATTATTATTGAAGAATAGAGTAATTATGACAGAAGCTTAATTCTCATTCACTAAAATAAAATAGTAGTGAATTTTATAAATGCAATGATTCTTTTCTAGTAAGCAGAATTTCTTGTGATTCCTTTCGATCAGGATCAGGAACGCAGCAATCTACAGGACATACTGCAGCGCATTGTGGTTCTTCATGAAATCCAACACATTCTGTGCATTTATCGGGTACTATATAGTAATAGTCATTTGACACAGGGAGGTTTTTTTGATGCGCATCAACTTTACTTCCATCCACTAGGGTATATTGACCTTGAACCGTGTTTCCATCTGATATACGCCATTCTATACCCCCTTCATAAATTGCATTATTAGGACATTCTGGTTCGCAAGCCCCACAATTGATGCATTCATCTGTAATAATAATAGCCATAAGAAAGCTTAAATAAAAAATTGACTTTTAATAGGATAACAACACAAATTCTCCTCAAAAGATTTTAAAAATCTAAAGAATATGCTCGTTTATTAAAAAAATTTCGTTGAACAATATGTATATAACATATTGTATTCCAATATTTTATCAGAGTTAATCATTATTGTTGTATAAATATTGTTTAAATATTTCATTCATATTATAAATATTTATATATTTGCACTTGATTCTCTATCCCAAGAGATTAGTGTTCTTTATTGGCAAGCGTATTTAGCGATTATTTTCATTACTATAAAATTGATATGAAAACTATTACTTCGCTAAGTAAGCTACTACTTTCACTTTCACTATTTCTGTTATATAGTGTGCAGATTAATGCACAAATATGTAATCCGGATATAGAATCCCCTTCTTTATTGAATTGTCCAACGGATACTGTCTTTACAGTACCTTCTTCTGCAGACTGTGGTGTTATTGTTAATTGGGTTCCACCTGTTGCATCTGACGTTTGTATCAGAACGAATCTTCTGGCTAGCCCAGGAGTTGGTTTTTTTACTTATTATGATGGAGGTTTGGGTTCTCAGGGAACTGGAACTGTTATTCCTCATGGCACCGATTCTGTAACAATAATCGGAACCAGTAATGGATTGCTTGGATTAAATCGCGTTATTAATTATTGCTTTTATGCTTCTTGTTCTGGTACATTGAATTTTAATTTCCACGCCAGAATGAGCAACGGTGATGGTTTTAACAATGACCGAGCAAGATTAATGATTGAGAATAGATTAACGGGTGTAAGTACTACTGATGTTCTTACGACCGGAAATGGAAATTTTTTACAAGGGTCTAGAAGCATTACAGTTGGCTATGGCGATAGAATTTGCTTCGAAGTTCAATCAGATAATACTCTCGGGGTTGATAGTATTACAATTAGTAATTTATTAATGTCTACTACTTCTCTGCCGGTAATTCAACAATCTGGTCCACGTCCTGGAGACGAATTGCAACCAGGTTTATACGATATTTTTTATGTAACAACTGATTGTGCTGGGAATGGATCAACCTGTGAATTTTCGGTAAGAGTGAATCCTGCGCCGAATCATTTATTGTCCAATTGCAGTCGCGATACAATTATTTTATTAGAAGATCCGACAAATTGCGATACTTTACTAGACGGACTCATTCCTATTGTTAATGATTATTGTCCAAAATACAATGGTCTATTAGGTGCATTTTATCCAAGCGCTAATTCAAGTATAAGTACTTTATTTACAAATTTTCCAGGTTTGGAAAAATACGGACCAGGTAATGATTTTATTATTGGAACTGATGGTCTTGCAGAAGTTGATGCTAATGGAATATTGAGCTTAGTAGGTACTAATAATGGAACTCCGCCGGATCTTTTTCCTGGAAAAGCTGATACTTCTGTTATTTCTGCTTGTATAAGGATTCCTTGCGCTGGTGAAGTGACCTTAGATTTTTCTGCAAACATGATTGGCGGACAAGGTGCGTTTAGATATGATGAAGCGGGAGCAATAGTTCTTGATATTGCAGCAGCAACAGATTTCAATGATATTTATGCGCAACCTCCTTCAGCGAATACGGTAGCTGGAAGCAGAGTATATACATTTACAGGAGAAGGAACAATTTGTTTTTATGTTAGATCAGATAATAGAGGATTCGAAGATTCCTTGACGATCAGCAATTTTATGTTTACTCCAGATCCGTCCCTTTTGGTTCAGACCTGTGGTCCGGATCTTACATTGCCGGTTGGGCCTGGTGTCTATGACCTGTGTTATAATATTCAAGATTGTTTTGGAACTTTTGAAGAATGTAAATTCAAGTTAACTGTTAAAAATGATTTTACATTAGGTTGTAAAGACATTAATGTAAGTCTTGACTCACTTTGTATAGCAACCATAACCCCAGCTATGTTACTAGCAGGACCGGGTTGCACAGCTACAATGATCGTTGATTTGAGCGCATACGGTAAGCCAATCAGCAATCCCGTTGATACTCATTGGTTAAATAAAGTAATAATTGGTAAGGTTACCGATACGTTGACCGGTAATTCTTGCTGGTCAAATATTCGTATTGAAGATAAATTGGCTCCATCTATTATTTGTGGATCAGATACAATTGACTGTTACAGATTTGCTCACGACTTGCCATTAAAATATACTGGATATGATTGTAGCAGATATACTGTAACTGCTTCGGGAGATATAACAGAACATCTTGATTGTGATGAAGAGTATCTTAAAAGAGTATATAGAAATATCAAAATTACGGATGATATTGGAAATGAAACAGAGTGTACAGATACTATTCTAGTGGAAAGAATAAAAGCTGGTGATATATTCCTTCCGTTAGATGATTTTGAAGTCTTATGTTCTGATAAATTTGAAGTTGACGGAAACGGTCATCCGCATCCATCTGTAACAGGTTATCCATATTTCATAAGTAAAGATCCATTTGAACCGGAATATCCATTTTTCTTTAATGGAGGAAATAACATACATATTACAAGTCCAACGATGTTAATTGAATGTCACCTTTGGGTTGGATATAGTGATTATGATCTAGGCGAGATTGGATGTGTTCGTAAGATAATGAGAACATGGACTATTAGAGAATGGTGGTGTAATACAGAAATCACAAGAAGCCAGGTTCAACTTATCTTGGTTAAAGATAATGTAGGTCCGGAAATTACACATGTGCCTTATAACTTTAATGCAACTACAGGGCATAAAGGTTGCTATGCGAATGTGAATCTACCTCCAATTGATGCAACAGATTTGTGTCATGATATTTTTAGATATGATGTTATTTATCCTGGAGGTACATTGATTAATAAAAATGGTGGACTTGCACAATTACCGGTAGGTATAGATTCAGTATTTTACAGAGTGTATGACAAATGTTATAACGTAACGGAAGATACATTAATCGTTACTGTTGCAGATGATACTGAACCAGTTGCTGTATGCGATAGGAGGACAGTAGTATCCATTAATCTTGCAGGGTATAATTGGATTCCTGCAGAAGTTTTTGATGACGGAAGTTTTGACGAATGTGGACTTCATCATTTTGAAGTGCGA
Source organism: Saprospiraceae bacterium (assembly GCA_013140975.1). Taxonomy (GTDB): domain Bacteria; phylum Bacteroidota; class Bacteroidia; order Chitinophagales; family Saprospiraceae; genus Vicinibacter. Next base: position 18,928 of record JABFRV010000111.1, on the reverse strand, counting down.
AGAATGGATAGTAATGCATGTGGAAATGTAGGAGAAGATAATTGGGGCCCTGAAGTAGGATTCTGCTGCGAGGATATAGGTAAGATGATCATGGTTGCTTTAAAATTAATTGATAAAGCAGGCAATGAAGCAATCTGTATGGTAACAGTAGAGGTTCAAGATAAGAACCAGCCTAAAATTAAATGCCCTCCACATATAGACATAGATTGTAGATTTGGTATTGATTTAAATAACCTTGGTAATTCGTTTGGAAGAGTTGCAAGAGAAGAGTCAATGAGAGATACAATAGTTATCGACCCAAGATACTGGTATGAGATTTATGGCCATCCTTTTGATGGAGTCGCATATGACAATTGTGGTCTTGAAATCTTAGAAGATATTGATACAAGTGGGATGAATCAATGTGGAATGGGATTGATTATCAGAAAGTTTATTGCTCGTGATCAACAAGGAGCATCCGATTCTTGCTACCAGCATATTAGAATTGATAATCATTTTCCGATGTCAGAATTAAGTATTAATTGGCCGGAAGATTTTGAGACTACGAATATTTGTGATCCTGGTTTGTTAAGACCAGAATTATTATCAGCGCCATATAATGTTCCTACTTTCTTTGATGATGAATGCAGTCTTGTAGGAATGGATTATGAAGATCATATATTCTCATCTACAGTTCCCGGAGATCCTTGTTATAAAATATTCCGTGAGTGGAAAGTTATAGATTGGTGCTACCGTGATAGACTTAATAATATCGTTATCTTCAGAGATACGCAGATTATTAAGGTTAACAATACTATTGATCCTGTAATAACAAAAGCATGTCGCGATACAACAATATGTTCATATGATGTTGAATGTCGTCCGATTCCTGTTACACTGAGTATTGCGGCACAAGATTTCTGTACGAATAGCGCCGAGTTATTATTTAGATATAAGATAGATTTAAATAGTGATGGTACTTTTGATATTAATTATGCTGCGATAGGCAATCCTGTTGCTTCTGGAACCTGGCCATTAGGGCGACATATTATTAAGTGGGAAGTCGAAGACAGATGTGGTAATACTGCAACATGTCAGTCACAGTTAAATTTATTAAATTGCAAACCACCGACTGCATATTCTCATAAAGATCTTGCGATAGGATTAACCGGAATGGATACAAATGGAGATGGAGCGCCAGATACCAAAATGGCAATTATATGGGCTTCTGATTTAGATGCAGGCTCAAATCATAATTGCGGATATCCAATAAAGTTTAGTTTTAGTAGTGATACCAATGATATTCGCCGGGTATATACATGTGATAGTATTGGTCCGCGAAATGTGGAACTGTGGGTAACTGATCCACAAGGGAATACCTCATTTGTGAAAACAATAATCATAATAAATGATAATCCGCAACAAGATCCAAGATGTCCTGGCAGAGCTACAGTGAATGTTTCAGGTTTATTACATTCTCTAAGTAATGAAAAAGTAGAGTATGTTGATGTGAATTTGGATAACTCACAATTGGTCGCAAGTAAAACCAATTATGAGGGAGAATATAGTTTTCCGAACATGCCAACAGGTGGTTCATATATCATTCGACCATTTCATAATGAAGATTGGTTAAATGGAATTAGTACAGCGGATATTGTCAGAATTCAAAAACATATATTAGGCAAAGAAACTTTTACTTCGCCTTACCAGATGATTGCAGCGGATGTAAATAAGAGTGGAACAATTACTTCAGCAGACATAGCCGAGTTAAGAAAATTAATTTTAGGTTCAATCAATTCAGTAGATAAAAATACGAGCTGGAGATTTGTTCTAAGTCAATATTCATTTAATTCAGTAGAAAATGCGTTAAAGGAATCATTTCCTGAAACATTTGAAATCACAAATTTGAATAATGATGTGGCTACTAATTTTATTGGCATAAAAGTAGGTGATTTAAATAATAATGCCAAAACCAGAGGAGCTAATAGTGGTATTAAAACGAGAAGTGCAATAAGCATGGATTTGGCAGTTGAAAACATCCAACTCAACAAAGAAGAAATTAAGGAACTCAGTTTTATTTGCGACAATATATCAGAATTGCAAGGATTTCAATTTACGATTGAAATGGATCCATCACTGGTTGAAATTATTGGTGTTCAGGGAAATACAGAGATCGGAATTAGTGAAGATCATTTTAACACGGCGAATTTGCATAAAGGAATTATTTCAGTAAGTTGGAATGGAACAAATTCCTCCAGGCAAAACAATTTATTTACGCTACGGATAAAATCAAAAGTTTCCGGTAAGGTAAGTGATGTAGTCAGGATATCTTCGAAATTAACAACAGCATTGTGTGTTGATAAAATTGGCGAGGAAGGTAAGGTTCAATTGAGAACTTTCAATGGTCAAGGTGATGAAATAATTATTTTGCAAAATGAGCCTAATCCTTGGAAGAACACAACCTCAGTTGGTATTATTCTTCCACAGGCAGGAGAGGTGCAAATGACAATATATGATATCAATGGCAAAGTTTTTTATAAAGAGACGAGAGAATTAGCTAAATCTTATAATGATTGGATCATTAATCGTGATCAATTACCACATTCAGGCATCTATTATTATCAGGTAGACTATCATTCTCAGACAAAGACGAATAAAATGATAGTCCTTGAATAATTTTAAAATAAATAATAAGTAAATTATTCTATAGAGAATTATATAAGTATATTAAGCGAAGAGTTTTTAAGTAAAGAGGAATCTGATACTTCAAGTTCCTCTTTTACTTATTTATCGAATTGAAAAATATTGATAATTCTGAATTGGATTTGAAGAATTATTTGACAATTTGGAAAAAATTCGTATAAAAATTTGTATAATACGTATTGTTAACATATTTTTGCATCTGATTCTTATTCCCAAGAAATCACTCTTCTTTACGACTAAGCGTATTTAGCGACAATTTTCATTACTAAAAAATTGACATGAAAACTATTACTTCGCTAAGTAAGCTACTTTTTATCTTAATCGCTTATCTAACCACTGACATTGCAATGCAAGCACAAGTGTGCAATGCTCCCAGTGTCTTACCAATTGTGCTGACAGAGTTAAATGGTACTCAGCACTCTAATGTCAATGATGGAATCACTGACGTTATTACTCTTAGCCTTTGTGGGAATTTTGATAACAACATTGGAATTACTAGCCCGTTTGCAGAAATAGCGGGTGGAGTTCAGACAAGATTATATCAAATTATTCAAACCGACAATGCAACTCTGAGTTCATACTGTAACAATTGTCAGACTCTGGTTGCCAATTTTGTACCTCCTAATTTAGCTACTGCTAGAATAATCAATCCTTTAATACCTGGTAGTGTCACTATTTCATGGATTCCTTGGGTTGATACAGATAATGGAGGGGATATTGATATTGGAGAATGTGTTGGAGATACAATTCGTTGGATATTTAATCTGCAAGATACACAAGTACCTGATCTCGATTGTTCCAGAAGTTTTACAATTGCATTGGAAAGTGAATTGACTTGTGATACTTTTTTATATCTTATACCAGATTACTTTGATTTTTGTTCGCGCTGTGATAATGGATTGATAAATGAATTGAATCCAGCTTTATGGACTACTTCTGCTACAGGACAAGGTACTCCTATGTTTAACTTTTTTGCACCTGATAGTTTAAGAATACGTGGATCTCAAGGAGGAGCATCCGGTGGATTAGTATCAAATTCAGATGCCATGGTTTGCCATACTTTTAATTGTAGCGGAACTTTTAGTTTTTCATATAATGTTAGAAAGACTGGTATAGGTGCATTTGGAACTGTTGATCGTGCTTATTATACTGTCAATGGTAATGTTACAAACTTAACTCCAAATGTACTTGCATCTACTGCTTCTGGAGCAGTTACGATAAATGTAAATGCCGGAGATGTATTTTGTTTTTGGGTACAATCAAATAATGCTGGCTCCGCTACTATATTAGTTGCAAATAATTTTATTTATAAGAACTTTACTATTGTACAGACAATGGGGCCAAAATCAAACTCAGCTCCGGGGCTTAATGATGGGGATCCATTTCCGGTTGGAGAACATCAAGTACAGTTTTTAGCTACAGATTGTGGAGGAAATACTGCTACTTGTGTAATAAATGTTACTGTAACTGATACTCCGCCTACTATTGATTGCCCGGATAATATGACTATCTTATTGGATACAATGGATTGTGATCGAGTATTTTGTTACAATGTAACTGCAGAAGATAATTGCCCAAATACGAATTTGGAAATTATGGGTTATCAGTTTATTGGAATACACAATGGAAATTCATATTTCATTTCGCCTCCCGGGGTAGCCAATCACTTGCATTGGCTCGATGCGAATAACATAGCTGCTCAACTTGGTGGTCATCTTGTTACAGTCGCTGATGCAGCAGAAAATAATTTTCTTTTATCTAATATTCCATTTGTAAACCCGCTTGCTCCCGGAAATGGATTAGGATCAAATCAATACTGGATGGGGCTCCGTTATTCCCCTATGCTGAATCAATTTAAATGGACAACGGAAGAGCCTTTTTCTTATGCGAATTGGGGTGTAGGACAACCAGGTATAGTCCCGGGACAGTATGTTTGGTTTTTAGATTTTTCAATTACTGGTACATGGTGGGATTCTCCTTCCTTATTATTTAGAAGACATATAATAGAATTTGAGAATGGTTTACAAACGAAATTGATTTCTGGTATTCCTTCAGGTGGAGAATTTCCACCTGGAATTACAACTAATGTTTATGAAGTTGAAGATGCTTTTGGGCAGACTGCAACTTGTTCCTTCACAGTTAATGTTTTAGGATCAACTCAACTAAGTTGCAAGAATATCAATGTATCCTTAGATGCCAATTGTACAGCGTTAATCACTCCTGCAATGTTATTGACAGGTGAATATAATTGTTATGATGTTTTTGAAGTTAAACTTTCTCATTATAATCATCCTGTTACTAATCCGGTTGATACACATTGGTTAAATAAAAAAGTAATAGCAACCGTAACAGATACGACTACTGGTAATTCATGCTGGTCTGAAGTATTAATTGAAGATAAATTAGCTCCGTCTTTAATTTGTGGATCAGATACAATTGACTGTTACAGATTTGCTCACGACTTGCCATTAAAATATACTGGATATGATTGTAGCAGATATACCGTAACTGCTTCGGGAGATATAACAGAACATCTTGATTGTGATGAAGAGTATCTTAAAAGAGTATATAGAAATATCAAAATTACGGATGATATTGGAAATGAAACAGAGTGTACAGATACTATTCTTGTTGAAAGAATAAAAGCTGGTGATATATTCCTTCCGTTAGATGATTCTGAAGTCTTATGTTCTGATAAATTTGAAGTTGATGGAAACGGTCATCCTCATCCATCTGTAACTGGATATCCATATTTTATAAGCGAAGGTCAATATATTTCAGTTTCAAATCCAACAATGTTAATCGAATGTCACCTTTGGGTTGGATATAGTGATTATGATCTAGGCGAGATTGGTTGTGTTCGTAAGATAATGAGAACATGGACAATTAGAGAATGGTGGTGTAATACAGAAATCACAAGAAGCCAGGTTCAACTTATCTTGGTTAGAGATAATGTAGGTCCGGAAATTACACATGTGCCTTATAACTTTAATGCAACTACGGGGCATAAAGGTTGCTATGCGAATGTGAATCTTCCTCCAATTGAAGCAACAGATTTGTGTCATGATATCTTTAGATATGATGTTATTTATCCTGGAGGTACATTGATTAATAAGAATGGTGGACTTGCACAATTACCGGTAGGTATAGATTCAGTATTTTACAGAGTGTATGACAAATGTTATAACGTAACGGAAGATACATTAATCGTTACTGTTGCAGATGATACTGAACCAATTGCTGTATGCGATAGAAGAACAGTGGTATCCATTAATCTTGCAGGGTATAATTGGATTCCTGCAGAAGTTTTTGATGACGGAAGTTTTGACGAATGTGGACTTCATCATTTTGAAGTGCGAAGAATGGATAGGGATGCTTGTGAACTATTTGGAGAAGACGACTGGGGTCCTGAAGTAGGATTCTGCTGTGAGGATGTAGGTAAGATGATCATGGTTGCTTTAAAAGTAATAGATAAAGCAGGTAATGAAGCAATCTGTATGGTAACAGTAGAGGTTCAAGATAAGAACCAACCTAAAATTAAGTGCCCTCCACATATAGACATAGATTGTAGATTCAGTATTGATTTAAATAATCTTGGCAATTCGTTTGGTAGAGTTGCAAGAGAAGAGTCAATGAGAGATACAATAGTTATCGACCCAAGATACTGGTATGAGATTTATGGCCATCCTTTTGATGGAGTCGCATATGACAATTGTGGTCTTGAAATCTTAGAAGATATTGATACAAGTGGGATGAATCAATGTGGAATGGGATTGATTATCAGAAAGTTTATTGCTCGTGATCAACAAGGAGCATCCGATTCTTGCTACCAGCATATTAGAATTGATAATCATTTTCCGATGTCAGAATTAAGTATTAATTGGCCGGAAGATTTTGAGACTACGAATATTTGTGATCCTGGTTTGTTAAGACCAGAATTATTATCAGCGCCATATAATGTTCCTACTTTCTTTGATGATGAATGCAGTCTTGTAGGAATGGATTATGAAGATCATATATTCTCATCTACAGTTCCCGGAGATCCTTGTTATAAAATATTCCGTGAGTGGAAAGTTATAGATTGGTGCTACCGTGATAGACTTAATAATATCGTTATCTTCAGAGATACGCAGATTATTAAGGTTAACAATACTATTGATCCTGTAATAACAAAAGCATGTCGCGATACAACAATATGTTCATATGATGTTGAATGTCGTCCGATTCCTGTTACACTGAGTATTGCGGCACAAGATTTCTGTACGAATAGCGCCGAGTTATTATTTAGATATAAGATAGATTTAAATAGTGATGGTACTTTTGATATTAATTATGCTGCGATAGGCAATCCTGTTGCTTCTGGAACCTGGCCATTAGGGCGACATATTATTAAGTGGGAAGTCGAAGACAGATGTGGTAATACTGCAACATGTCAGTCACAGTTAAATTTATTAAATTGCAAACCACCGACTGCATATTCTCATAAAGATCTTGCGATAGGATTAACCGGAATGGATACAAATGGAGATGGAGCGCCAGATACCAAAATGGCAATTATATGGGCTTCTGATTTAGATGCAGGCTCAAATCATAATTGCGGATATCCAATAAAGTTTAGTTTTAGTAGTGATACCAATGATATTCGCCGGGTATATACATGTGATAGTATTGGTCCGCGAAATGTGGAACTGTGGGTAACTGATCCACAAGGGAATACCTCATTTGTGAAAACAATAATCATAATAAATGATAATCCGCAACAAGATCCAAGATGTCCTGGCAGAGCTACAGTGAATGTTTCAGGTTTATTACATTCTCTAAGTAATGAAAAAGTAGAGTATGTTGATGTGAATTTGGATAACTCACAATTGGTCGCAAGTAAAACCAATTATGAGGGAGAATATAGTTTTCCGAACATGCCAACAGGTGGTTCATATATCATTCGACCATTTCATAATGAAGATTGGTTAAATGGAATTAGTACAGCGGATATTGTCAGAATTCAAAAACATATATTAGGCAAAGAAACTTTTACTTCGCCTTACCAGATGATTGCAGCGGATGTAAATAAGAGTGGAACAATTACTTCAGCAGACATAGCCGAGTTAAGAAAATTAATTTTAGGTTCAATCAATTCAGTAGATAAAAATACGAGCTGGAGATTTGTTCTAAGTCAATATTCATTTAATTCAGTAGAAAATGCGTTAAAGGAATCATTTCCTGAAACATTTGAAATCACAAATTTGAATAATGATGTGGCTACTAATTTTATTGGCATAAAAGTAGGTGATTTAAATAATAATGCCAAAACCAGAGGAGCTAATAGTGGTATTAAAACGAGAAGTGCAATAAGCATGGATTTGGCAGTTGAAAACATCCAACTCAACAAAGAAGAAATTAAGGAACTCAGTTTTATTTGCGACAATATATCAGAATTGCAAGGATTTCAATTTACGATTGAAATGGATCCATCACTGGTTGAAATTATTGGTGTTCAGGGAAATACAGAGATCGGAATTAGTGAAGATCATTTTAACACGGCGAATTTGCATAAAGGAATTATTTCAGTAAGTTGGAATGGAACAAATTCCTCCAGGCAAAACAATTTATTTACGCTACGGATAAAATCAAAAGTTTCCGGTAAGGTAAGTGATGTAGTCAGGATATCTTCGAAATTAACAACAGCATTGTGTGTTGATAAAATTGGCGAGGAAGGTAAGGTTCAATTGAGAACTTTCAATGGTCAAGGTGATGAAATGATTATTTTGCAAAATGAGCCTAATCCTTGGAAGAACACAACCTCAGTTGGTATTATCCTTCCTCAGGCCGGAGAGGTTCAAATGACAATATATGATATCAATGGCAAAGTTTTTTATAAAGAGACGAGAGAATTAGCTAAATCTTATAATGATTGGATAATTAATCGAGATCAATTACTGCATGCTGGTATCTATTATTATCAGGTAGACTATCATTCTCAGACTAAGACCAATAAAATGATTGTAATTGAGTAATAACCAATCAGATTAATGGAGAAGTAAGTTCATAAGCGAATAATAATTTTCAATAAAAGAGGAATCAATTTATTTTGATTCCTCTTTTTTATTTGTGTTATTCTGATGAAGTGTTCAACGAAGTGAAGAATTGATTATTCGATTAATAAATATAATAAAATAATATATTATAAATTAGGATAATATGAAAACACCGTTTACATTTGCACCATCCTAGTTAAACATTTAGCATAGCGAGTTTCGCAACCTAGCAGACTCAATAGTGAAAAGTAATAATTATTAGCAGTTGTTATTACTTGATCTTAACCCCAATTTATTTAACTGACTTATTGTGTCATGTCATCAGTGTTTTCACTTTGATGATATAAGGTTATTTTATTATTACAATAAAAATTAGAACTTTTATTACTCGTAATGTAGTAATAAGAGATAATAAAGTATTGTTAATTAAATTTGAAATGAAAAATTTGTTTAAGACATTTTGTGTTATTGTATGTTGTATATTTTGTATTCAATCTTCAGCACAAATTCAAGGAAAGGCTTTTATAGATATAAATGGGAATGGTATACAAGATACTGATCCTATTGAGAATAATGTTTCTAATGTTACAGTCAATATATATGATTCTTTAGCAATATTGCGAGGAACAGGCGCAACAGGTTCTAATGGAATGTATTCAATTACACCTTCAGGTGTTCCTCCATACCGAATAGAATTTATTCTTCCTTCAGGTATGTCATTTTTAAAACCTGGTTCAGCAGGTAATATTTATGGCACAACTGTTAGATTTTTGAATAGTAGCACTCAGTCAAATGTAAATTTAGCAATTTTTGAAGCAGGAAATTTTTCTTCTACAACGAATCCATCGATTGCAACTGTAAGAAATTTTATGGGAGAAATAACAGGAGTAATGATGAATACTTCCTCTGTGCTTAAAACGAAGTATCTGGAAACAGGGCATAATTTTATGGGAGAATCTACTTTGCTTCCTTCAGGTTCTACAGATCTGTCGAGATTGTCAAAAGTGGGTTGTGCTTATGGAGTTGCAAATCATAGTTCGATAGGAAAAATTTATGTGTCAGCATATCATAAGCGTTTTGGAGGATTTGGACCCTTTGGACCTGATGCTATATATCAACTTGATACAAGTGGAGGAATTGTAGGTGTTATTAATTTAGATAGTACAATAAGTGTAGTCAATGTAACAGGTTCTGATGTTCATGATTTTGTGGTGCGTAGTTTTATGCCAACAGGTTCAGGTTTTTATGACCTGGGTCCTGGAGGTGTAGGATATTCATCTTTTGACGGAGCTGGAAAAAGATCTATTGGAGACATTGAAATGTCAGGTGATGAGAAATCTTTATTCGTTGTAAATTTATTTACTCGCGAAATTTATTCATTGGATGTTTCATCAGGAAACCCGGGATCTACAATGCTCAATTTTAAGTGGAATGCACCGGATGCTACAAGTGCAGGAAGACATCGACCATTTGGACTAAAATGGTATAAGAATAAATTGTACATTGGATCAGTTGACCAGAATGGAAGCAATGCATTTGTTCATTCATTCGATCCGACTGTTGCTTCTCCAACATTCAATTTGGAACTTACAATACCCTTAACGTACAATAGACAAGAATTTATATACACGGGAGGAAATTCAAATTGGAATCCATGGCAAAGTGCAGCTAACGCTTTTACTCCGTTGAATAATGGAAGAGGAGAAATAGCGTATCCGCAAGCAATGCTTTCGGATATTGAATTTGATGCAAAAGGAAATATGATTCTCGGCTTTAGAGATAGATTTGGTGATCAGGCAGGATTTGCATCACGCTTTGATTATAATGAAACGACAAATAAATTTGGTACAGCTGCAGGTGATATTTTGCGTGCTTGTTTGAATTCAGCTGGAACTGGTTGGATACTTGAAGGAAATTTGTTATGTCCAACTTCCGGTGGATTACTAAATTCTGGTCCGGGCGGACTATCAATGCCAGAGCATTATGAATGGGATTTTTGGCAACTCAAGGATCCTTTGTATACTTGGGATGCGAGTAAAAGTTCAGGTGGATATCATTTTGAAACCACGCAAGGATCACTTTTACAAGTACCAGGCTCTTCAGTTGTAATGTCGACTGCAATGGATCCAATGAATGATTATAGTGGTGGATTATTAAGACTTATTAATGAAACGGGGGAAAGAGAGGGTGCTCCTTTGTTGCCATTTAGTGGACAGCCAACAACAGGAGGTTATACATTATTCGATACGGGAGAATATGTTGGAAGGCCACCAAATCCTAATAATTCATTTGCTAAAGGAAACGGACTTGGAGATGTTGAAATTTTAGGTGAAGCACCTCCTATGGAAATCGGGAATAGAGTATGGGCGGAATGGGATGGTGATGGAATTCAAGATCCTGGTGAAATTCCATTAGCCAATGTAATAGTTAAGTTGAAAAAAGCAGATGGAACTTTGTTGGCAACTGCATTAACTGATAATAATGGAAATTATTATTTTTCTAATGGTAGAGGAACATCTAATACTTCGTCGATTTATAACATCAGTATGCTAATGCAAAATAGAGATTATTGCATAGTAATACCGGATGTTAAAGGTACTAAAAGACAAAGTATATTAAAAAATCATAATCTTACACTTTCAGACGTAGGTGGTACAGGACAGGCAGATGGAAGAGATAATGATGGTCAGCCAGTTGGTGATAGTGCAGTAGTATGTTTTAGATCGGGAGATCTGGGTGACAACAATCATAATTTTGATTTTGGGTTTCAACGATTACCTGTTCCAGCCTTTGATCTTGCTTTAACTAAAGCAGTTTCACCAATGACTCCAGCACCATACAAGCCTGGAGATCTGGTAAAGTATAATATTACCATTACCAATCAAGGTCAATTAGACGCATATAATATTATTGTAACTGATTATATTCCTACAGGAATGTCTTTGGAAGATCCAAATTGGTCCGGAACTACAAAGGCAACCTTAAATTCTCCTATAGCAAAAATTTCACCTAACAGTTCTGAAACCGTAAGCATTACTTTAAGAATAAATTCTTCATTTCAAGGTATTAAACTTCGTAATTGGGCAGAAATTTCATCTGCAGATGATGATACTGATTCTGCAAATACACCACCTAGCGATCTTGATAGTGATCCAGATCAATCTCAGTTTGGTCCGGGACCAGGAGAGACAGATGATCTCAATGATGATAATGTTATTAGTGGAAATGGACTAGCGGGTGGTGATGAAGATGACCATGATCCTGCAGAAATTGATGTAACGCAGACTTTCGATTTAGCGTTAAGAAAAATATTTAAATCAGGTACAGTTGCACTTGGAGGTAATGTAACATATACAATAACAATTTTCAATCAGGGAACTCTCGATGCAACGAATGTAAAAATTGCAGATTATTATCCAACTGGATTAACATTAGCAGGGTCAGGTTGGAGCAATGCGAATCCGTCAATTAATAGTACTGGTATCAATGTTCCAGCAGGTGGTAACGTAAGTATAGATATTCATTTTAATATTAGCGCAACTTATAGTGGTTATAAAATTCGCAACTGGGCAGAAATCAGCAGTGCTTCAAATGCACTATCATTTCCGGACATTGACAGTGATCCGGATCTTATACAATTTGGATTGGGAACAGGAGAGTCAAATGATTTATTAGATGATGATAAGATAAATGAGAATGGTAAATCTGGAGAAGATGAGGATGATCATGATCCTGCTGAAGTTACATTGCCAAAGTTTGACTTGGCTTTGAAATTAACGACAGTAACTCCAACTCCATATTCATATGGTCAGTTGATAGAATTTAACATTATGGTTTGTAATCAAGGAGACGAATCAGCAACTATGATCAATCTTGTAAACTACATACCCTCAGGTTTTACATTTGACAATATTGCAAATCCGGACTGGGATTTTGATGGAGTTAGTAAAGCTACATTTATGGTACCATCAATTTTGCCGACAGGCGAATGTGTAAATAAGAATATTTTCTTAAGAGTTAAACCAGGTAGTGGAGGAGGAAATTTGTATACAAATAGAGCAGAAATAAAATCGGCTAAAGATAGCCGGGGTATAGTAGTTCCCGACGCTGATTCCAAACCTGATGATATAGTAGGCAATGACACTGGTGGCGTTCCTGGAAGTTCAACAGATAATCAAATGAATGAAGAACCTCCGGTAGATGAAGACGATGAAGATCCGGAATTAATTGAAATATTTGATCTCGCATTAATGAATATGCTGACGAACCCTTTAACAGGTCCATATTCATACAATCAAGTTCACACATATACTCTTACAATTTGTAATCAGGGTAATATAGATGCTTATAATATAGAACTTAAAAATTATGTGCCTTATGGTTATAAATTTACCGAAGGTAGTGGTTGGTTTTCTATTCCTCGTCGTTCAGAGTTTGATGGACCGGGAATGAATAGATATTTTGTTACAGGACCTTTAGTAGCAGGAACTTGTTCAGATGTTAGTTTAACACTTACAACCATTCCGGTTGCGACTCCTACAAAAAAATCATGGATAAATTATTCTGAAATTGTTTCAGCTGAAGATATTAAAGGTGTATCTCGAGCAGATGTAGATAGTAGATATGGAAGTAATACAACGAATGAAACAGCAATAATGCCAGGGCAACCCGGTGATAACGATAAGCTTAGTAATTCTGATTCTTCAGTTGGTTCAGAAGATGATCATGATCCTGCCGGACCTGAAATAGTGGATTTGGCTTTGATTAATGAATTGGCAAGTACAGGCTCATTTAAGTATGGCGATAAGGTTACATATAAGTTTACCGTTTTTAATCAAGGCTCAGTAGCAATGAGTGAAATTGATATTAAAGCAATATTTTCAAATTGTTATAGTATTGATCTTTCAGTAAATCAGGGATGGGCTAAAGTAGGAGATAAGTATAAATATACTTTTTCAACCCCTTTGATGCCTGGAGAAATGATTATGACAACTTTAATGTTAACCGTAAATAAATGCTCATCCAATCCGAAAGATTATGTTGTTTTTGGCGAGATTTCAAAAGTTCTGGATGAAAAGAGAGTTAATAGAAGCATGGATGATATGGATAGCATGCCTGATTCCGATACTCCTGCTGAAAAAAATACAATGCCAGGTGATGTAGATGACAATGATCCACTAACGATTGATAAGAATGGAAGAGAAGATGATCATGATCCTGCGGGTATAGAAATATTCGATGTTGCTTTAAGAAAAACAATTGTTAACAATACTGTTGTTAAAAAGGGAGAAATTGTATTATTTAAAATTGAAGTCTTTAATCAGGGAACAGTAGATGGTTATAATATTAAAATTGTAGATGATATTCCTGATGGCTATGAAATTAGTTCAACAGATCCGAATGGATGGATTCTACTATCTGGAAATAAATATGAAAAGGAAATACCTGTATTATTAAAAGGAACCTCGACGTCTGTTTTTATCGAATTAAAAATTAAACCTGGAACGAATCTTCAAAATTTAAAAAATGTTGCAGAAATTAGTTCGGCAAAAAATGCTTTCGGTGTACTTTTAAAAGACGCAGACAGTGATCCGGATGAGGATGTGAATAATGAAATCAAAATTATTGATGATGAAATTGATAATCCAAATGATGAAGATGATCAAGATTTTGCTATTCCGCTAGTGATAGATTTAGCTTTAAAGAAAACAATAGAATCTTCACCAAGAGTAAGTATAGGCGATATTGTTAAATATGCGGTCGATGTTTACAATCAGGGAAATGTGCCTGCTCAAAATGTTGTAATACTTGACTATATGAATGATGCATATGAATTTATTCCCGGTATGAATCCCGATTGGTCCATTTCAGGAGGCCATATAATTCATAAAATGAATTCTGCCATACTTCCTGGCGGACATGATAAATTTTATATCTTTCTTAAAGTTACAGACAAAGCTACTTCTGAAAACTTAATAAACTCTGCTGAAATTTATTCAATGGAGGATATGGCAGGTTCTGATATGTCAAGTTATGATATTGATAGTGATCCTGATGAAGATTCTGAAAATGATCCGGGTGGTGAATTAATGGGACCTAGTGATAATGCTATTCATGGAAATGGCAAAGGCGTAATTGGTGGTGGTACAGCTGAGGGTGATGAGGATGATGAGGATGTTGCTTCTGTTTTTATTTGTCTTCCGATAGCGTGTAAGGAGAGAATTAATTTTAGTATTGACGAATCATGCACAGGAATATTAACCCCTTCAATGCTTCTTGCTCAGGGAACTTTGAATCCAATGTCATTTACAATTACAGTAAAAGATGAAAAGAATAAACCACATGAAAATGTATTCGGAATAAATGATGCTGGTAAGTCTTATATAGTAACAATTAAGGATACAATCTGTGGGAATTCATGTTGGACAAATGTTTGGGTTGAAGATAAATTAGGCCCCATTATTCTGTGTGATTCTGATACATTAATTTGTTTAGAATATGAGAACCATGATTTGGGAGTTGAAGTATTAAAAGAATGCAGCACGTATGATTTAAAAATGGTAAAATCACAAGAGCTTAATTATTTCTGTGATGAAAAATACATAAAAAAGCTAATTCAGCACTGGGCTGCAATTGATGTATGGGGCAATTCAAGTGATATTTGCATGAGAGAATTGCTTTTTGAAAGAATCTCTTTTGATAGTATAATTTCTCCGGAGAATATTGAACTTGATTGTTCAAGAGTTCAATATGATAACAATGGTAGAATTGATCCTGCGCTATCGGGAGTTCCTACATTTAATGGTAGAATAGAATTATATCCAAATAGAGATTTTCATTGTGGAATCTTTGTTGATTTTGATGATGAAGACTTAGAAATTATTTCTTGCCAGAAAAGAGTATTACGAACCTGGGAAGTCATTGAATGGTGGTGTTCATCAGAAATTAGAAGAACTTGGCAACAACTTATAACTATAGTTGATAAAACAGGTCCGGAAATTCAGACAAGACATATGGATTTTTCGGTTACAACAAATTCTAAATCGTGCTCAGCAGTAGTGGAATTACCTAAAGTTCAAGCAATTGAAGTATGTAATTCTTTACTTCGCTCAGAAATTAGTTATCCGGGGGGTATTCTATCAAATTCTAATGGAGGCTCAGTGTCTTTACCATTAGGTGAGAACATAATCGTTTATAAATTTTATGACAATTGTTATAATGTATCTGAAGATACAATTCTCATTACCGTTTTAGATCAGCAGTCTCCTGTTGCAATATGTGATAGAAGATCCGTTGTTTCAATAAATCATTCAGGCCTTGTTTACGTTGCTGCTTCTGCATTTGATAATGGAAGTTTTGATGAATGCAAGCTTGACCGCTTTGAAGTTCAAAGAATGGATTTGAATTCATGTAATAGTGTAGGTGAAGATTCCTGGGGTCAAGAAGTACATTTTTGTTGCAACGACATTGGCAAAGAGGTACTGATTAGCTTAAAGGCAATAGATGCTTCTGGAAATGAATCAACTTGTATGATTTCTGTTGAAGTTCAGGATAAAGAGCAACCACAAATTAGTTGCCCTCCGCATATTGAAGTTGATTGTAGATTTAGCTTTGACTATTTAAATTTGAGTAATTCGTTTGGCAAAGTCGTAATAGATGAATTGGACAGGGATACTATCGTAATTGATGGAAGATATTGGCATTATTTTGTCTCACACCCTATTGATGGAATTGCAAAAGATAATTGTGAATTAGATATAATCGAAACAATAGATACTAGTGGATTAAATCAATGTGGGATGGGTATACTTATACGAAAGTTTGTTGCTATGGATCCTTTAGGAGCCAGAGATAGTTGTACTCAACGAATTACAATTGATAATCATAATCCAATGTCTGATTTAAATATTAACTGGCCGGATGATTTTGATACAACAAATATTTGTGATGCCGGCTCATTAAGGCCAGAATTATTAACGCAACCTTTTAATTTTCCTGTTTTTTCTGATGATGAATGTAGTTTGGTAGGTATGGATTATGAAGATCATATTTTATCTTCTACTATTCCGGGACAACCTTGTTACAAGATATTGAGAGAATGGAAGGTAATAGATTGGTGTTTTAGAGACAGATTGGGAAATATTCTGATTTTTAGGGATACTCAAATTATTACTGTTAGGAATACCGTTGCACCAATAATTACAAAAGTATGCAGAGATACTACGATTTGTTCCTATGATACTGCTTGCAAACCAATTCTTGTAAATCTACATATTGATGCGACAGATTTTTGTACCAATGTGAATGAATTAGTCTATAAGTATAAAATAGATTTGAATCATGATGGAACATTTGATATAGTTAATTCTCAAATAGGATCTGGTGCCATATCAGGGATATGGCCAATCGGTAACCATATTATAAAATGGGAAGTTGAGGATAAATGCGGTAATGTGGATACATGTCAATCCCAACTTAATCTTTTAAATTGCAAACCACCAACTGCATACGCTCATAAAGATTTGGCAATTGGTCTTGTGGCGGTAGATACCGATGGAGATGGAACTCCGGATAGAAAGTTAGTAACAGTGTGGGCAGAAGATCTTGATGCAGGCTCATATCATAGTTGTGGTTTGCCATTGCGATTTAGTTTTAGTAAGGATACTGCCGATAGGTTCAGAATATATTCATGTGACAGTATAGGTCCTAAAAATGTTCAATTATGGATTACAGATCCTAATGGAAATACTTCTTTTGTTAACACTATTATTATTATCAATGATAATCCACAGCAAGATCCGAGATGTCCTACACGAGCAGTAGCTTCTGTGAGTGGACAATTATTGACAGAGAAGCAAGAAGGGATGGAACGAATTGAAGTTCATTTGGATAATTCAGTGAAAGGAAATACAGTTAGTGATCTTAATGGAGTTTTTAAGTTTGGTGAAATGCCAGTTGGTGGCAAGTACTCAATTCGACCATACAATAATGAAGATTGGTTAAATGGCGTAAGTACATCGGATATAGTAAGAATTCAAAAACATATATTAGGAAAGAAATTGTTAACTACACCATTCCAAATGATAGCGGCGGATGTAAATAATTCTAAAGGAATTACTTCTGCGGATATAAGTGAACTAAGAAAACTTATTCTTGGATCTATACAGGAGGTGGCGAAAAATACGAGTTGGAGATTTATAGATAATTCTTACAAATTTAAGAATATTGAAACTGCTTTAACCGAACCATTTAATGAAGTAGTAAATATATCTACATTGAAAGATGATGTAAACGCTACGTTTATTGGAGTTAAAATAGGAGATATTGATGGAAATGCTGCTGTAAATTCTAATGTAAATACATTTCAAAGAACGAATAAGCCAATGGTCCTATCACTAATGGATCAAAAGGTAACAAAAGGAGAAATTGAAGAATGGAATTTTAGCGTAACGAATCTCAAAGAATTTTCTGGATTGCAAGCTTGCCTTGAAATAGATAGTGATGCAGTTGAAATTATAGAAGTAATTGGGAATTCTGAGATCGGAATGGGTATGGAAAACTTTAATCTGAATTATTTGAATTTCGGTAAGATTTTGTTGAGTTGGAATGGTGAAACTGATGCCGGAACCAATGCGTTATTTACAGTTCTAGTTAGAACTAAAAAAGATGGATTCAGATCACACTTTTTGAAAATAAATGATAAATTACTAAAACCTATCAGTGTAGATAAATTAGGGGAAGAGAATGGTGTTCAATTGGAATTCAGGAATTCGAATTTTTCAGACTTTGTTGTATATCAAAATTACCCGAATCCATGGAAGAATAGTACATCACTAAAAATAATAGTTCCTGAACAGGATGAAGTAAGGTTAACAATTAGTGATATTGAAGGAAGAGTAATTTATAATCAGACGAAACAAATGATTAAAGGCCAGAATGTCTGGAATCTTAATCGGTCAATTATTCCTGTTAGCGGAATATATATTTATCAAGTAGATTACAAAACGAGGTCATTTAGCAATAGAATGGTAATTATTAATTAATTGCCTTTAATGAATTACAATTATAGATAAAATTATAATTTATAATATTAGACTTCCTCAATAAAGTGGACATAAAGATAAGATAGAAATAGTATTAAATTCACCATTTAAAATCTTAACAGATGTCCAGAATCAGGAGAAAATTCACAAAGGAACAGAAGCTCGAGA
>JABFRV010000196.1 GCA_013140975.1 Saprospiraceae bacterium | reverse complement strand
TCGAGTACTGTTGTACTCGATCTGCCAGTTCGGCAGAATCGCTCACTCATCCTCAACATAATGGTAACTATGCTTGCGGTAAAAATACTCCGTGAGCACTTGATTTTATTGAACTTTTGACTCTCACTACGAAACTCAACTGAAAAATCTGGGTTGAAAGGTATTGATTTAAATTTTTTTAATGTTAAATGTTATTAAATAATATATCTTTTTGATTCATAAATTAAAACGGGTCGCGAACGGTTCGGAAACGCAATAAAAGCCAAGTATGCCAAAATAGTAAATTCTTTTTTTTTTGAAGTTCGAATAAATTTGTTCGCGAACGGTTCGGTTACGGATTGTAAATATTCAAAGATTAATGCAGAAAAGAAATTTAATTAGGTCTATAATTAAAATTAAAACGGTTCGCGAACGGTTCGGTTACGGATGACAAAGTCTAATTCTTAAAAGCCTTCAATAAGACTAATGCAATTAAATGAGTATTAACGGATGATAAATATGCTTTCACTTATTTATTCTTATTCGCTTCGTTCAATTCACAAAGGAAAATTCTTTATGCAATAGGATATTACTATTTATTATTTAAAAGATAGATTGATAATTCAAGTCAAGTAACAATAGCATAAATCCAAAAATTATTGAAATTAGAGATTCAGTGCCTCAGAGCTTTATAGCCTCAATTTCGTATCTTTGCCCTCTATGAATGCTTTTGATCATTTTGGTCATTATATTCTTTGGCTTAAGCAAGTGTTTAAGAAGCCTGAGAATGTAAGTATGTATTGGCATGAGACACTTCGGCAAATGAACGTTATTGGTATTGGTTCAATCGTCATTGTTTGTATTATAGCCATATTTATTGGTGCAGTAACTGCAGTTCAATTTTCTTATCAGCTTTCAGGGGGATTGATACCTAGATACTATATAGGTTACGTTGTAAGGGATATGCTAATCATTGAATTGGCTCCTACTTTTAGCAATATGGTACTGGCGGGAAAAGTAGGATCAAGCTTAGCATCTGAGATTGGTGGAATGAGGCAAAAAGAGCATATTGATGCAATGGAAATCATGGGAGTTAATACTTCTGCCTTTTTGGTTCAACCTAAAATCATAGCTTCTTTGGTAGTTATACCAATGTTAGTCTGTCTTGCAGCCTTTGTTGGAATATTGGGGGGTTATATTGCGTCTGTTCCAACGGGATTGTTTTCGAATGAAGAATTTATTCGGGGCCTTAGATCATTTTTTGAGCCTTATTACGTTTCGATGATGTTTGTAAAGTCTGTAGTATTTGCGTTTATTCTTACTACTGTCTCTTGTTATCAGGGATATTTTGTTAAAGGAGGTAGTATTGAATTAGGAGCAGCGAGTACAAGGGCTGTGGTTTATTCTAATATCCTTATTTTGTTTTCTGATTATATTATTGCAACCGTGATGACCACATGATACGAGCTGAAAATATAAGTAAAAAATTTGGGGATATCGATGTATTGAAAGGCATCACGACTGATTTTGAACGAGGAAAAACGAATCTTATTATTGGTAGATCGGGTGCCGGTAAAACTGTTCTATTGAAAATTCTTGTAGGACTAGTGGAACCAACCGAGGGTAAAGTTTGGTTTGAAGATGTGGATTTTTACTCATTGGATAAAATGAAAAAAAGAGAGCTTAGAATGAAAATAGGTATGCTCTTTCAGGGTTCAGCTTTATTTGATTCTATGACAGTAGAAGAGAATATCCGTTTTCCCCTGGATATGTTTACAAAATTCACCAAAGCCGAAAAATCTAAACAAGTTGATTATTGTCTGGAAAGAGTAAATCTGAGCGGGAATAACAATAAATTTCCTTCTGAACTTTCAGGAGGTATGCAAAAAAGAGTGGGTATTGCAAGAGCGATAGTACTTAACCCAAAATATTTGTTTTGTGATGAACCGAATAGTGGATTAGATCCTAAAACTGCTATCGTTATCGATGAGTTGATATCTTCTATAACAAAAGAAAAAGAGATAATAACAATTATTAATACTCACGACATGAACAGTGTTATGGAAATTGGTGAAAGAATTATATTTATACACCAAGGAGAACTGGAATGGACAGGCAGCAAACAAGAAGTTCTAGATAGCGAAAATAAAGTTTTAGAGGGTTTTATTTTTGCATCGCCTTTTTTACAAAAATTAAAAGCTAGAATGCATTAAGAAATAATTGATATGACAAGCACAAAAAAATCTTTTTTCGCAAAATACTGGATATGGTTATTATCTGCCATTGCTTTGGCATTGATTGTTTTTGCAGTTATTAAAAGTAAATCTAAACCAAAAGGCACAGAAGTAATTGTAGAAAAAGTCAGTAAGAGAAATATTGTAGAAACTGTAACAGCAAGTGGAAAAATTTACCCTGAGAAAGAAATAAAAATTTCTTCTGATGTTTCAGGAGAAGTTGTCGCTCTTTATGTTAAAGAGGGTGATAGTGTAAAGGTAGGGCAGATATTAGCACGGGTGAATCCTGATGCGTATCAATCTGCTCTTGAAAGAGGCAGCGCAGGTGTCAATACTGCTCGTTCTCAATCCGAAGCAGTTAAAACAAATATTCAAGCGGCAAAAGCTCAGCGAGACCAGGTGAGATCGCAATATGATAATGCGGTAAAGAACCTGGAAAGAAGCCGGTCCATGTATAAAGAAGGAATAATTTCTAAAGCAGATTTCGAGACTGCAGAAACTTCGGTTGCAAACCTAAAATCGAATCTTGAATCAGCTGAAGCAAATATTGAGTCATCAAAAAATCAGGCAAACGCTTCCGGATATCAAGTAAAAGATGCTGAAGCTATGTTTAGGGAACAAAGAACAAATCTGGAACGAACAATCATAAAAGCTCCGGCAAGTGGCATAATCAGCAAACTCAATGTTGAAAAAGGAGAACGCGTTGTTGGTACGATTCAGATGAGCGGAACAGAAATGATGAGAATCGCAGATCTCAATGCCATGGAAGTTCAAGTTGAAGTAAGTGAAAATGATATTATTCGTGTGAAGACTGGAGATCAGGCAACAATTGAAGTTGATGCATATTCTGGAAGACGATTCACGGGTCAGGTAACTGAAATTTCAAATAGTGCTTCAAATATCAATACTGGTGGACTGGGTGGACTTTCAACAGATCAGGTTACCAAATTTTTGGTTAAGGTGCGAATCAATAAAGACTCCTACGAACAACTCATAACCGGTAAAAATTCCGTTCCCTTTAAACCCGGAATGTCAGCAACAGTAGAAATAAAAACTTCAACTCGTGAAGCAGTATTAAGTATTCCTATACAGGCCGTTACTGCGTACGACGCGAAACAAGAAGAAAACAAAAAGAAAGAAAAATTAGAAAAAGAAAGTTCTGATGTGTCTTTGCAGAAAGAAGAGAAACTGGACATTAATCAAAATGATTTTCACGAAGCAGTTTTTGTAAAAATAGGCGATACCGTTAGTCGTATAGATGTGGTTACTGGAATTCAAGATCAAAATTACATTGAAATAATAAAAGGACTGGAGGAAGGATCAGAAATTGTTACGGGGCCTTATTCTGCTATTTCCAAAGACCTTAAATCCGGCAAGCGTGTCAGGATAAAAGTTGAGAAAGAAAATAATGAAAAGAAAGATTAGAATTTCAGGATTTCAGAATTGGTTGAAATTTCTGTGCATTATATTTTTCATTCCATTTGTGCAAATAAACTCTCAAAGTATTTGGCCAATACTTGCTGGTGTTAGTTATAAGAAAGTTGAAGACAAGATATTGGGTTATGAAGTTGATTTTCCGGTCTTTAATAGCGAGATAAAGTCCTATGAAGGAAAACGGATAAAAGTCAGAGGTTTTATAGTTCCAACCAATGGTTATAAATCTTCAAAGGAATTCGTTTTATCTGCATTACCAGTTAAGTCTTGTTACTTTTGTGGAGGAGCAGGCCCTGAGACGGTCATTGAAGTTCAGGCTTGGGAAGCCATTCCTCTAACCACTTCGAGAGTAGAATTAGAAGGAGTGTTGCGACTAAATAACACAGATTTGAACAGCCTGATGTTTAAATTGGAAGAAGCTAAATTAATTCAAGTCTGGAATTAATTATTCACTTTCAGCTGTTTAGATATTTAATTAATTTAATATATTAATATTATTGACATAATCTTTGAACCGAAAGGCTGTATTTGATTGTTACTTATCTTTGCAGAGTTTTAATTAATACAAGAAATGGTAAGTAGTCCGGATAAGGAAGAATTTGTAAAAAGAATTAAGGTTGCTTTAAAAATCATTAAAGAATACCAAAGACCTGATCATTTAAAAGCGACTATACAGATATTAAATTCCTTTATTCCATTCTTAGGGGTATGGGCACTGATGTACTTTACCTGGGACTATTCATTCTGGATTACTTTTCTATTGGGTTTAGTCAACGCATTTTTTTTAGTCAGGATCTTTATCATTCAACACGATTGTGGTCATAAGACATTTGTAAGATCCGGAAGAATGAGAAAAGTCATCGGATATTGTTGTAGCCTATTTAGTTCTATTCCGTTTTTTTACTGGGGCAAGTCTCATCATTTTCATCATAGTCATAATGGAATGCTTGAAGTAAGAGATATCGGAGATATTACAACATTAACAGTTGAAGAATATAAGTCACTTAGCAAATGGGGAAAAATTAAATATAGATTGTATCGTTCAACAATCGTAATGTTTTTATTGGGACCCATTTATTATGTTTTTATTCATAACAGATTGCCACTTATTAAAGAAAACGGATTTAAAAAAGAAGAAAAAGGTCTGTTGATTCACAATCTTATATATGCTGCTCTTATCGTTGGACTATGCTTTATATTAGATTGGAAGAAGTTTCTTATTATTCATCTAATGATACTTTCAGCGTTTTCCGTTATTGCAATATGGTTTTTTTATCTTCAGCATCAACACGAACATTCCTATAAAGAATGGAGAAACAAATGGGAATATCTATATGCAGCTATTAAAGGAAGTAGTTATTATAAATTACCTGCAGTTTTTAACTGGTTGACCGGGAATATTGCCATTCATCATATTCATCACCTGAATCCAACGATTCCTAATTATAACCTTAAAAAAAGTATGAAGGCGATAGAATGGATTAATCAGTACACAAGTGAGATTAATTTTATTCAAAGCCTAAAAACCGCTTCCAACAAACTATGGGATGAAGCGCAGGGAAGAATGATTACGTTTGGAGAGTATTCCAGACTTTACGCGTAAGATTGAATAGTTTATACTGAATGTATTATAGTTTATGCATTTTCATGTCGACATTTCGTTGATGTCATGACACTTTATAGCTTTAATTCATTTATAGCATTTATAGCTTTTGTAGCTTTTGTAGCTTTTGTAGTATATCCTACTGCAACTCCTGAATCAATTGTTCAAAGTTATGCGTAGGTTGCATTTTTTCCCTTGCAATTCGAAGTCCTTTGTTGGCAATTTCCAGGGCTTTTTTGTATTTGCCGTTTAATTTTAAGATTGTTGCATACAGTAAATATTGATTTGGTGTTCCTTCAATTGAAACAGCCGAAGAGGCAGATTTTTCAGCCAATTTAATAATTGATGGATTGGTTCTGAAATAGTCAACAGACATTTGTGCTGATTGCGTTAATTTGGATGGATCTTTTTTAGCAAGTTTTGAAGTATATTTTTTAAACGCTTTCGTGTATTTAGCAGCATCATTGGTGCGAGCATAGTATTCAAGATCAGTATTTAAAGTAAATTCCAACGTCTTGCTGGAATGGTGAGTCATTTTTTGTTGTGCTGTTTTTAACAGCTCTTCATTTCTGTACTCCAATGATTTTTGAAATGTCTTCATACATGCCTGATAAATTTTGGCATCAATCATGGTAGGATTTTTCTTTTTTGCAAATTCATTTTTATATTGAATCATATAATCAAAAACTTTAGAGTCTGCTTCACGAGTTGATTCAAAAATGATTTCTAGATTGACAGGTGTCGAAAGATCTTTTTGAGTAGAAAGGTAATCGTTAGCAATTTTAAGAGAAGGTTTACCTGAGGCATTTAGTGATTTAATATATGCCAAGACAGTTTCACCATCTTTTTTACCCTCATTATACATTTTTTCAAAGCCGGCAGACTTATCAATTTTTTTCATTACCTCTTTACCCAGTTCAATAAAGTCTTCAGGGCCTCTCATTCCAGCTGTTCGGTATACAACTTTTCCATCACCATCAATATATAAGAGTGTTGGATAAGAACCTACGGAATATTTTTGAGCAAGTTGAGGTCCTTCCTCTTTTTCCATATCCACTTTGATATTGATAAAATTAGTATTGTAATACTCGCCAACTGTTGGATCAGGGAAAGTCATAGCGGACATTCTTTTGCATGGACCACACCAGGTAGTATATGCATCCATAAAAAGTAATTTGTCTTGCGATTTGGCCTGGTCTAAGGCTTCTTTAAAAGTACCATGAAAGAAATTAATACCTACGTTTTTGTCCTGTGAAAAAGCAGTACTAAAAATGGTTATGAGGAGTAAAATTGTTTGTTGAAACTTCATATTCTTTAGAATGAATTGAATAAGTATAACTTTGCGCAAATATCGAAATAATTGCACAAATCAGACGTTGAAACGCAGATTCGGGGCTTTTGTTGGATACTTAATTAGATTTTTCATATGTATTTACGCAGACAGTTTTTGGAAAGAGTAGGAAGAACCAGTGAAATTCCTCAAGGATTCAAGCCTTCGCTTGCTGAGAAGTGCAATATTTATGATCAGAATGGAGAAGCTTTTCTGGATCTGATTAGCGGATTCTGTGTGAATAATATCGGTCATTCACATCCTAAAGTTATAGAAGCCATCCGTCAACAAGCCGGAATGTATCTTCATACAAATGTATACGCCGAACATAATCAATCCATTCAAGTTCAACTAGCGGAGTACTTGTGTGATCAGCTTCCGTCAGGTTTTAACTCCATTTATTTTCTAAACTCCGGTTCGGAAGTTATTGATGCTTCTATTAAGCTCGCAAGAAAAGTTACAGCTAGAACAGACATCGTTGCATGTAAAAACTCTTATCATGGGAGTACTTTGGGTGCAGAGTCTTTGCGATCTGATTCGATAGAAAGATCTGCATTCAGACCCTTGATACCGGGAATTAATTTTATTGCGTCAAATGATTTTGAGAGTCTGAATATTATAAATCAAAATACAGCTGCAGTTATTATTGAAGTCGTACAAGCGGAAGCAGGTGTCGTTAACCTGAGTGCAGAATTTCTTATTGCGATTAGAAAAAAATGCAACGATCTAAAATGTCTTTTAATTTTTGATGAAATTCAAACAGGGTTCGGGCGGACAGGAACCTTATTTGCTTTTCAAAAACACAATGTTGTTCCGGATTTATTATTAATTGGAAAAGCATTTGGAGCAGGGTTACCTTTATCAGGAATAGTAGGCTCCAAAGAATTAATACATTCTTTTAGTTATAGTCCATCATTAGGATATATAAGCACTTTCGGAGGCAATCCGTTATGTTGTGCTGCAGCTTTGGCTGGATTGAAAGTTCTTCTCGAAGAAAAATTAATAGAACGATGTCAAAATGCCTCTCAACTATTTAAAAAATTATTGAATCATCCGAAAATTAAAAATATTAGAGCAGAAGGATTGTTAATTGCAGTAGATTTTGAAGATTCAAATCTCGTGTGGTCAATCATAAATTCATTATTTCAAAATAAAATGCTTGCAGAAAGTTTTCTGTTTAACTCGGGATCCCTGAGAATTGCTCCTCCATTGGTTATTAATGACGAAGAAATTATGAAAGCGACAACAGTTATTAATAACTTCTAGCCCTTTGACTGATTCAAAGTTATAATAAATTTTATATAGTAATATTTTCTAAGAAAGAGGACAATTCACAAAGTGTAATTGGTTGTACTAATACGCTCGTACGTTATTCTTCTCCATAAAGTTGATGTACGCATTATTGAGAACCTTAAATCCTCCCGGAGTTGGATAATTGCCGGAGAAATACCAATCTCCACTGTGATTGGGGCATGCTTTATGTAAGCTATCCAAAGTCTGGAAAATAACTTCAACCGGAATTTCAATATCTGCCGGAGTAAGTAAGGAAGAAATTTTTGCAGAAATTTCTTCATAGCTAAATTGACTGTAGAGTTGTTCTACATAATTTTTCATCTGTGTAGTCGGTAGATCCTTTTGTTCCAGACATAGTTGATATACTTCTTCAAGTAAATATTCTTGATTTCTATCATTCAGCAATTCAATTACAGCTTGAAAAGCAACAAGTTTATCTATTTGTGACATGTCAATTCCATAGCAATCAGGATAGCGAATCTGCGGAGCTGATGAAAGTACAATTATTTTTTTAGGCTTGAGAGTATTTAGAATTTTGATGATACTGTCCCGAAGTGTTGTTCCTCTTACAATTGAATCATCAACAACTGCAAGTGTATCAACATGATTTCTCACAATTCCATAAGTAACATCGTATACATGCGAGACCATAGTTTCTCTTAATGCATCATTGGCAATAAAAGTGCGCATTTTATCATCCTTTAGTACAAGCTTTTCGAAGCGAGGTTTTTGCAGAAGAATGTTTTTAATTTCCTGAATGTCACTTTTCTCCATTCTTTGAATGAGATTGCATTTTTGATCATTCATATAATCCGTCAATCCTTCCATCATTCCATAGAATGCAACTTCAGAAGTATTGGGAATATATGAAAAGACAGTATCCTTTAAATTTCCATCAATGGATTCAATAAGTTGAGGCACTAATTGTCTTCCAAGATTTTTTCTTTCCTGGTAAATGTCATAATCATTACCTCTGGAAAAGTATATTCTTTCAAAGGAACAGGATAATTTTTTACCCGGTTCAAGGCATAATTCCTCAGTAACTTTACCATTATGCTTAATAATAACAGCGTTTCCTGGTTTTATTTCATGAATTTTAGTACGAGGAACACCAAAAGCGGTTTGAATAGCGGGTCTTTCAGAAGCCATTACAACAACTTCATCATCCTGATAATAAAAAGCAGGTCGAATACCATTCGGATCTCTAAGAATAAATGAATCTCCATGCCCTAACAAACCGGCAATTACGAAACCACCATCAAATTTTTTACAAGCTTTCTTTAAGACTCTACTAATATCCAGATTATTGAAAATAAGAGGGTTGATTTCTGTTTGTGAAAAGCCTTCAGGTTTATACCAATTGAAAAGATGTTGTACTTCTTCGTCTAAAAAATGTCCAATTTTCTCCAATACCGTTATCGTATCTGACTTTGCTTTCGGAAACTGTCCAAGACTTACCAACTTGTCAAATAATTCATCAATATTTGTAAGATTAAAATTGCCTGCAACTGCTAGATTTCTACTAATCCAATTATTTTCTCTGACAAAAGGATGTACCGTTTCTAAGCTATTATCTCCATGAGTACCATACCGAAGATGGCCCAAATATACTTCCCCGATGAAAGGCTTATTTAGCTTTAACCATTCAGGATCATTTAATTGTTCAGGGCTAAGATTTTTAAAATGAGAATAAACGCCTTCAAAAAGGTGAGTTATATAATTGGAAGCATTGCTTTTATGAACCGAAAAATATTTTTTTCCAGGAGGAAGATTAATTTTTATTGTTGCCAACCCTGCTCCATCCTGACCCCTGTTTCGTTGCTTTTGTAATAAGATTTGTAATTTTTGCAGGCCATAAAAGGATGTACCATATTTTTCAGTATAATACTCTAAAGGCTTTAAAAGCCTTACAAATGCCAAGCCACATTCGTGTTTTATCTGATCACTCATGGAAGAATGCAAAGATACGAAAAATAAAACTCTGAAGCTCAAAAGCTCTGATGCTAAAAATTTCTGAAAACCTTCTCGACTAATAATTGAACAACTCCTTGGAATGTTTTGGCTCTTAAATACTTAATGCTCAATGTAAACATTAAATATCTAGAATTATACCCCTAAAGTCATTGACGGAAACTTGCTACAAATTTTGGGATAATAAACTCTTAAATAGAACTGAACGTTTTATAGAGATATTATACTTTTGAGAGTTGAAAATGAGTGGATTAATTAAGTTATTACCAGATGTAGTCATAAACCAAATAGCGGCGGGCGAAGTCATTCAAAGACCTTCATCTGTGGTTAAAGAATTGATGGATAATGCTTTAGACTCAGGTGCAAGTGAGATTTCTCTTAAAGTTTCACAGGCTGGAAAAGAGATGATTCTAATCCAGGATAATGGATGTGGTATGTCACCTGTAGATGCCAGAATGGCATTTGAAAGACATGCGACCTCGAAAATCAGCAATTCTGAAGATCTTTATAAGATACAAACTATGGGTTTTAGGGGTGAGGCATTGGCCTCAATAGCTGCTGTAGCCAGAGTGGAATTGAAAACTAAAAGGCCCGAAGATGAAGTTGGAACCAGAATTCTAATCCAGGACTCTAAATTAATTAAGCAAGAAGCTTGCGCATGCCTGAATGGGACTCAAATTCAAGTTTCTGATTTATTTTATTCAGTACCGGCAAGAAAAAAATTCTTGAAAACAGATTCAGTAGAATTGCGCCATATTCACGATGAATTTGTAGCACACGCTCTTTCTCATCCTGAGATCAAAATGAGCCTGGTGCAAAACGAAACCGAAATGTATTTATGCAGACCGGAAACGCTAAAACAAAGAATTGCAACGCTCTTCGGAAAAAAATATTTAGAACCTTTAATTGAAATACAACAAGATACAGAAATTGTAAAAATTAAAGGCTTTCTTGGGAATGTTGAATTGGTCAGAAAATCAAGAGGTGAACAATTCTTATACATTAATCATAGATTGGTTAAAAGTAATTATTTGAACCACGCAATTCAATCAGCGTATGAAGAGGTATTGTCTATAGAGGGATACCCTTTTTATATTTTGTTTTTAGAAATTGATCCGGCCAATATTGATATTAACGTACATCCTACCAAGCATGAGATTAAGATTAATGATGAAAGATTAGTTTATAATTTTACTAAGGTTGCAATAAAACAGGTTCTGGGAAGGCAGATACTTGCGCCTCAATTGGACTTTGAAAACGCTCAGCCGGGTTTAGAAAAAATATTTAATACTTCTGGTTTTAAAAGTAAAACGAGTTCCTCAGGAATATCATATGAAAGTTCAGATTCAGTGGGCTCTAAAACGCACTGGAAAAACCTCGCTTTCCCTTCTGCTTCCCGTGAAGAAATAAATGATAGAGAGAATTTAGTTTTTCAAACAGAATCTAAAGATTTAAGTAGGCCGGAAGAAAACGTCCTTTTTCAAGTAGATGAACCATTAGATATAAAACAACTGTATTCTACTTATATATTCTATGCAACAAAAGAAGGTATTTATATTGTTGATCAACAAAATGCTCATGAGAGAATAATGTATGAAGCGTTTCTCAATTCTATGGTTGACCGTCCTGTTGAATCAAGAAACCTTTTATTTCCTCAAACAGTTCATTTGCCAAGAAATAAATCCCTTGTACTGAAGTCTATCTTACAGGAGTTAAATAACATGGGATTGGTTATTGAAGAATTTGGATCTGATAGTTTTGTTGTTCAGGCTGTACCTTTGTTGCTAAAGGAAGAAGTAGATGTTGAAGAATATGTTCAGCAGATTTTGGAACAATTTAGTCAATTTCAAGAAGTAAAATTGAGCATGCATGAACAAGTAGCACGTTCTCTTTCTAAAAGTGGGTCTTTGAAAAGAGGGAAAGAATTATCAATATATGAAATGCAATCACTCATAAAACAACTATTGCAATGTACGCATCCTGATATTTCCCCCACCGGGAAAAAATGTATTTATTCTATTCGAACAGACGAACTTCACAAAATATTCAAGTAAAGCATGCTGCAACTTACACAATCTGTTAAACACCTACTTATAATTAATGTATTGGTCTTTTTTGCAGTGAATGGATTGCCATTCAGAGAATGGGCGTACCAGCAGTTTTCCATGTATTATCCATTCTCTGAGTTTAGCAAACCCTGGCAATTGGTAACACATATGTTTATGCATGCAAATCCTCAGCATTTGATTTTTAACATGATGAGTTTGTTTTTCTTTGGTCCCTTGCTTGAAATGAATTTAGGAACCAAAAGATTTCTGACCTTATATTTTGCATGTGGACTGGCTGCTGCTATTTTTCAAACTTTGTTTTTTGCGTATCAGTATCATTACTTAGGGGACAGTAGTGTGTTATTGGTAAAGTCATTAGGCGCTTCCGGAGCTACCTCAGGAGTTTTTTTTGCAGTTGCTACATTGTTTCCTAATCTTGAATTATACATGTTGTTTATTCCAATTCCAATAAAAGCCAAATACATGGCAATAGGATTTTTAGTATCTGATTTATTTTATGGATTTAGCGGATCAATGCCCGGGATTGCTCACTTTGCTCATGTTGGAGGAGCCATTTTAGGATTTCTTATTATTTATAAGTGGTTAAAAAAATAATTTAATGT
>JABFRV010000085.1 GCA_013140975.1 Saprospiraceae bacterium | reverse complement strand
TTGTTGATCTATATACTGAATAGTAAACGTATTGTTTATTTTTTGATCCTTTATTTTTGAAAGCGTACTATATTGATCTGCGCCAATATCAAATATGGTATTTCGATTGTCGCAGTCAATGTCGCTGTCGATATCAACAATTTGAATTCCTTTTTGTATTGCCTCAGTTGCCATTTCTGTTAAGTGGTAATCATAAGTCCGAGCATCGATAAAGAATTGTATTGTAGCTCCTGAATAATTATTTTTTAATGTTGCAGTTGCTCCATCTCTTTTGCTGATATTCGTATTCGTAAGATTATTAAAGATTTCTACATTTGTTGTCAATGGAAATCTATATTCTATAGAGTTGAAATAATTATCAGTCCATATGGTATTATTATAGATTTTAGCATCTGGTGTATTTTCAATACCAATTCCAACATCACGATTGGTGTGAACGAAATTATTTCTAATAATTCCACCATAATTTCCTCTAGATGGATCAGGTGTTAAACCAAAACCTATTCCACGATCACAATTAAATATTATATTGTTTTCAACAATGATATTTTTTGACTGTGACCAAAAATGAATTGCATGTTCAGAAAGATTTCCATCGGGGCTACGAAAGCCGGATAAAGTATTATTTCTAATTAACCAATCGGTACATCGATGCCCATCGATACCGCCGGTATAGTATTGAAAAGCAATTCCTTGAGTAAATTCAAATTCACAACATTCAATAGTACCACCGACACATTCCTTTGTAGAACTGAAATCCGCTGAAATTTTTATAAATTGTTCATTTCCATCTACAATTTTTACATTTTTGATTTCAGAATAGTTTGCTTCAGATTCTCCATGAATTTGTATGGGATGTTGCGATACCCAACCCAATGTAAGATTAGCACAATAAAAGTTAGATGCAGCCACATTAAAGATATGAGTAACTGATCCTTTATGCCCCAGGCCACGGATAATTACTTCTTCCTTTGTTGTACCATTTCCAATTATCTGAAGGTTCCTCATATTTGGAGATATATATAGAAGATTGTTGTTTAATTGATAAGTCCCTTTTTCCAAAATAATGGTTTTGTTTCCGCTCGTATTGTAAGCCGTAATTAGAGCTGATTGTAATTCTTGTACAGAATTTACTTTTATAACTTCATTTCTTATGCTAAAGTCTTCACAAATGCACGAAGCAATACATAATTGATAAGGAATCAATACAGTTATAATGAATAAACAAATTATGAAAATGTTAAATTTATTTTTATATTCCATATTACTTTATCTTTGGCAAAAATATTAAGGTGAAATTACAAATACTTTTATTCTTATTCTTTACAGTTTCTTTGAATAGTCAAGCTTGGATCAAGAAGACTTCCTTGCCGGATACAGTGGAAGGAAGGCATCACCCGGTTACATTTTCGATTGGGGAGTTCGGATACGTTGGATTAGGATCCAGTCCTATTAAAAGTTCAGATGCTTTCTATCAATATAATTCTATTACAGATGAATGGAAATTATTAAGAAGGTTTCCCGGTGGAGCCCGAGGCTTTTCGATAGGTGATTCATATAATAGTAAGGGTTATCTCGGATTTGGTTTAAATGACAGAGGATTCTTAAACGATCTTTGGGAGTATGACCCTGAGAAAGATAGCTGGACCAAAAAAGCAAGTTGTCCATGCACTCCAAGAGCTCATCCGACATTTGTGGCTTTAGATGGCAAAATTTATGTAGGACTTGGAAGCAGTGACATGGGAGACTTGAAAGATTTTTGGGTCTATGATATCGCAACAGATAAATGGGCTCAAATGCCGGACCTTCCAGCTAAGCCAAGGCATCATCCATTTCAATTTGGAATTTCACCATACTTATATTCAGGTATGGGGCACGGAGGACCAGAAATATTTGGTGACCTTTTCAGATATGACCCATCAAATAATACCTGGAAAGAAATGGCTAGAATTCCTGCTCAAGGAAGAGTTGCAGGAACTCAATTTAGCTATAATGGCAGAGGATATGTATTGAGTGGACAAGGGGAAGATCACGATTACCTAGCGACTGGTGAATTTTGGCAGTATGAACCATCAACGGATAAATGGAAAGAGCTGCCATCTCATCCTGGTCCGGGCCGATGGGCTCCAGGATCATTTGTAATTGGAAGTAAAATATATTTTACTTGTGGACAGGACTCAATAGAACATTTAAAGGATATATGGAGTTTTGACTTTAGAACTTTGGCGAGTACAAATATTCATTCCAATGAAGTCTCCATCAAAAATATTTCTAATGAATTATTGACTGTTCAATCATCAGAAAAGATAAGATCAATTCAAGTACTGAATGCGCAAGGAATATTCGTTCAAGCAAATGTCAAGTACGATCCTACGAGCCATTCAGCTGAAATTAATACATCTCAACTTAACTCCGGAATATTCTTTATTCAAGTGAATAGGGAAAAACCACTGAAGTTTTTTAGATTGTAGAATTGCTACTTTGCTATCCCATTATTGGGATAGAATTTAGAAATGTTTAAGTAAAAGTGAGTATTAATTAATCTTGCTTACTAAATACTTTCTTTAAAAGATCACTTGTTCGTGCGCCAAGGTTTGTTCTGATATTTAATTCTTCCTCAGCAATTTTTCGGAACAGTCCTTCTAAAGCTTTGTTCGTAACATAATCACTCATATCAGGATTTAACTTTTTAACCAACGGAATCTGATTATATTTTGTTACTGCAGATGACCAAAGTTGAAGAGCTCCAACTTTTTCCATTGAGCTTGTTATTACAGGTTTAAATTCATTATATAAAGCTTGATTCGTAGTACGATTTAAGTATTGTGTAGCAGCGTCTTTTTCTCCTTTTAGAATATTCCACGCATCCTGAATTGTCATTTGTTTAATTGCCGAGATAAAAATTGGTTTTGCTTTCGTTGCTGCATCTTCAGCGGCCCGGTTTAATTTTTCTATCACATCATTTTCGATATTGGTAAATCCTGGAATTATGGATAATTTAGAACATATCGTTTTAGCTTCTTCAGGTAATAATATTTTATAGGCACTTTTGAAATATCCGTCTTTTGCACTTAATAAATCCGCACCTTTACCAGTTCCCTGGGTTAACGCTTCTTTAAGACCATTGGCAACGTCAGTTGTAGAAAGCTCTTCAAGTCCAACTTTTTTCAGGAGTTTACCCAGTTGCGCATCGCATGAGCTGAATAAAAGGGAAGAAAGAATTAAAGTGAAAGAAACAAGATTTTTCATAAGTATTTAATTTATACGCTTAGAGCAACAAAAATACGTATGGTTTATTCTACTTATAGTTAAAATAGTGTGAAGTTTTATAGGCCAAACGAATCACAAATGAATGATTTATACATAATCAAATATTTTAATATATTATTTTTATTATCTTTGCGGAAATGAACAGGCCAAATATATCAATAGTAATTCCTGCCTTTAACGAGGAGGAATCTATACCTGAATTGGTGCAATGGATAATTCGGGCACTTAAAGATTCGGGTTTAATTTATGATATTTGGTTTGTAGATGATGGAAGCTCTGATAATACCTGGAATGTAATTAAAGAACAAAATGATAAGTATCCGGAATTAATAAAAGGCTTTCGATTTAGAAGAAATTATGGAAAGTCAGCGGCTTTGAATTCCGCATTTCATGCTTGCCGGGGAGAAGTTGTAATTACAATGGATTCTGACTTACAGGATAGTCCTGAAGAGATTATAGAATTGTATAAAATGATTCAAGACGGTGGATATGATCTTGTTTCAGGTTGGAAGAAGAAAAGATTTGATAATACTTTAACCAAGAACATTCCTTCAAAAATTTATAACACAATTACGAGTTGGATGAGTGGAGTTCACTTGCATGATATGAATTGTGGGTTGAAAGCGTATAGAAATGCTGTTGTAAGAAGCATTGAGGTATATGGTGAGATGCATAGATACATTCCTGTAATTGCAAAATGGGCCGGATTTAGAAAAATCGGTGAAAAAGTTGTTCAACATCAATCCAGAAAATACGGTTATTCAAAATTTGGGATCAGTAGATTTTTTAATGGATTTTTAGATCTTGCCACAATTATGTTTATTGGCAAATTTGGGAAACGACCAATGCATTTTTTTGGAACAATGGGAATATTCTTTTTCTTTATTGGACTCTGTTTTGTAATGTATCTTATTTATTCTAAATATTTTTATCAGGTATATGGAATGACAGATAGACCGGCATTTTATATTGCATTGGTAATGATGATCATTGGGTCACAAATGTTTCTTACGGGTTTTGTTTCAGAATTGATAACTCGAAATGCTCCGGAAAGAAATCATTATCTTATTGCAGAATCTCTTGATTAAGTTCTAGTTCATGAAGCATGTAGTAATTATTGGTCCGGCTCATCCATTGCGGGGAGGCCTTGCTTCATACAATGAAAGATTAGCAAAGGAATTTAACAATCAAGGCTGGAATACTGAGATTTATACCTTTTCATTGCAATATCCGGGTTTTTTATTTCCAGGAACAACTCAGTATTCTGAAGAGCCTGTGCCAAAAGACCTTAAAATCAATATTTGTATTAATTCTATAAATCCTATCAATTGGATAATTATTGGTAATAAACTAAAAAATTTAAAACCAGACCTGATTCTTGTTAGATATTGGTTGCCATTTATGGGGCCATGTCTTGGGACGATCTTGCGAAGAGTTAGAAAAAACAACCATACCAAAATCATTTGCATTGCAGATAATGTAATTCCTCATGAATCCAGACCTGGAGACAAACAATTCACTTCTTATTTTCTGAAGCCAATACATGCTTTTATAACAATGAGTGAAAAAGTTATGATGGACTTAAAAATGTTTATTTCGAGTCCAAAAGTTAAATTTGTTCCTCATCCACTTTATGATAACTTTGGAGATAAAATTGATAAATTAGAAGCGAGGAAGAAGTTGAATTTACCAATTGACCAAAAAATTGTTCTCTTCTTTGGTTTTATTAGAAAGTACAAGGGACTTGATTTGTTGCTGAAAAGTATTCCTCTTCTAAAAACTAAGAATGTAAAAATTTGTATTGCCGGAGAATATTATGAAGACAATTCGTTTTATGAAGAAATAATATCGGATCTCAATATTTCATCTTCTCTTTATATGCATACGCAGTTTATAGCAGACAGCCAGGTTAAGTATTATTTATCATCAGCTGATGTTGTAATTCAACCTTATAAGAATGCAACACAATCAGGGGTGACTCCTTTAGCATATCATTTTGAGATACCCATGATTGTTACTAATGTTGGAGCTTTACCGAGTCTAGTTCCGCATGACAAAGTAGGATTGGTTTGTGAGCCGAA
The DNA here is from genome assembly GCA_013140975.1 of Saprospiraceae bacterium. GTDB lineage: Bacteria > Bacteroidota > Bacteroidia > Chitinophagales > Saprospiraceae > Vicinibacter. The sequence goes on along the minus strand of JABFRV010000085.1, from coordinate 7,168 downwards.
TCCGGAATCGATTGCGAAATCAATAGATGAATTCTTTCTTCGGGAAGAATCACATTGGTTAACGAATATTCAAATCGAAAAAAAGAAGCTAAGCTGGTCAAACATGCTTGAGTCTATCGTAAGTTTGTCCCATGATCTGGAGAAGTAAAGCACCTTTTCGATTAGGCCTGGCAGGAGGAGGGACAGACCTTAGTCCTTATTGTGACCTTCATGGAGGAGCAATTTTAAATGTTACAATATCGCTATATGCGCATTCGACGATTGAATTATTTGATTCACCAAAAGTAATTTTTAATTCGATTGATCAGAATACGATTTTAGAATTTGATGCTGGTTCTGTGATTCCTTTACATAAAGGTCTTGATCTTCAGATTGGCTTATACAATTACTTAGTTAAAAATGAAAAAATCGGAAGCCAAGGATTTCGAATTACAACACATATGGATGTTCCGGCAGGTTCAGGATTAGGAACTTCATCTACATTAATGGTATCAATGTTAAAGGTGTATTCAGAATTGTTAAACATTCCGTTTGGTGACTACGACCTTGCTCATAAAGCGTATGAGATTGAAAGAATTGATCTTGGTCTTGCAGGTGGAAGACAAGATCAGTATGCTGCAACTTTTGGAGGTGTTAATTATATGGAATTCTATAAAGACGATAAAGTTATTGTGAACCCATTGCGAATTAAATTGGAATACTTAAATGAACTTGAAAATAATATTATTTTATTTTTTACATCGTCAAGTAGATCTTCGTCAGATATAATTAAAGAGCAAGTAAAAAATGTTTCTGAAGAAAATACGAAATCTATAGAAGCAATGCACCAACTTAAGGAGCAAAGTCGAATGATGAAGGAAGCTTTACTGAAAGGTAAATTACATGAAATCGGAGAAATCCTAGATTTCGGATTTCAACAGAAGAAAAAGATGGCGCAAAACATTAGTAATTCTCAGTTGGACGAAATTTACGAAGAAGCAAAAAAGGCAGGTGCAACAGGAGGAAAAATTAGTGGTGCTGGAGGAGGTGGATTTATGTTTTTTTATTGCCCGGGTGTAAGCAAATATAAAGTAATTGAGAAGTTAAAAAGATTTGATGGTGAATTTAGATCGTATCAATTTACACCGCTTGGTGCACGATCCTGGAAAACGGAATAATTATATGAGCAAAATACAAGAAATTATAACCCAATCAATTCTGGTCAAACAAGAATTAATTGATAATCCAAAAAAGCAAGAATTAATTACTGCAATTGCAGATATACTTGTAAGTTCATTACAAAAAGGAGGTAGAATTTATTTTTGCGGGAATGGAGGATCTGCTGCAGATGCGCAACACCTTGCAGCTGAATTATCGGGAAGATTTTATACCGATAGACCCGCATTAGCAGCAGAAGCATTGCATGCAAATACTTCTTATCTGACAGCAGTCGGAAATGACTATGGATATGACTTTGTGTTTTCAAGAATGATGGAAGGCGTTGGCACGAAAAATGATGTATTAATAGGTATTAGTACTTCCGGTAATTCTAAAAATATTATCAAAGCATTTGAGATATGCAGAAGTAAAGGAATTCCTACAGTAGGTTTTACAGGAAGTAAAGGAGGTGCGATGAAGGAATTATCAGATTACTGGATTCCAGTTGCATCTGATGATACTCCAAGAATTCAGGAATCTCATATACTTATAGGACATATTATATGCCAGTTAGTGGAAGAAAAATATTTCAACCTTGGCAAGTAAATGAAAGAATGTATTATTCTTGCAGGAGGCTTAGGTACCCGATTGGCTCACCTTATCCTAAATCTTCCGAAATGCCTTGCGCCTGTAAATGACAAACCATTTCTTCATTATCTGATTACTTACCTAATTCATCAAAGAATCGATCGGTTTATTTTTTCATTAGGATATAAAAGTGATCAAATAGTACAATTTATTCAAACACAATATCCGCAATTAAAAGCAAAATTTATCGTTGAAAATGAACCGCTCGGAACTGGTGGAGCAGTAATAAATGCAATACAAGAAATTGAATCAGATAATTTTTTTCTTGTGAATGCAGATACTTATTATACTATTGACTTTGAGCAATTACTTAATTTTCACTCTCAAAGAAATGCAGCTGTAAGCATAGCAGTAAAGCCTTTTATTCGACCCTTACGATATGGCACTGTAATAATTGACTTAAACGGACGTATTCAAAATTTTAGTGAAAAGTCATTGATCGAGTATGGATTAATTAATGGAGGAGTATACATTCTGAATAAAGCTTATTTCAGAAGCAAAGAAATGAATAAGGTTTTTTCATTAGAAAAAGATCTATTCGAAAGATTTGTTGTTGAGGATGATATCTTTGCTCAGGTTCAGGATCAATATTTTATTGACATAGGAGTTCCTGAAGATTATCAAAGAGTACAGGAAGAATTTAAAAGTTTGAATTCTTACTCTTCAAAAAGAACTTTATTTCTGGATAGGGACGGTGTAATAAATAATTTACGAGAAAATGATTATGTTAAGTCCGTTGAAGAGTTAGAATTTACAGAGGGGTTTTTGGAAAACATAGGAAGAATATCTCAACAATTTGATAACATTTTTATTGTTACAAATCAACAATGCATTGGAAAAGGAATTGTTAGCGTAGAAACCTTAGCAAATATTCATTACAAAATAATTCGTTCGATAAGAAAACAAGGAGGCTTTATTACTAAAGTGTATTACTGTCCACATCTAATAGAAGATTTATGTAATTGCAGAAAACCACAACCAGGATTATTAGACAGGATAAGGCAGGAATATCCGGAAATACGTTTTTCCAATTCTGTATTTATTGGAGATTCAAAGACGGATATGATCGCCGCTAATAGTCGAAATATTAAAGCAATTTTATTTAATCCAAAACAGAAAAAATTCAATCAAGCTGGTATTACATGCGAACTTAAACATTGGAATGAATTTCATGGTTAGTAATAACTAATAAAGGATTTATAGTAAATTTTAATCATTCATAATTCACAAATCATAATTCAACTTTCATCTTGTATACAATAAGAGAAATATTCTACACGCTTCAAGGAGAAGGCGCTCAGTCGGGTAGGCCAGCTGTGTTTCTTCGATTTACGGGTTGTAATTTTTGGAATGGCAAAGAAGAGGATCGGGCATCTGCAATTTGCAATTTTTGCGATACAGATTTTATAGGTATAGATGGAAGTTTTGGCGGAAAGTACAATTCCAAAGAATTGGTTGAAGTAATTTCTTCATTATGGCCTGATATGAAAAAGGGCAAGCCTTATGTCGTTTGCACAGGAGGAGAACCTTTATTGCAACTGGATGATGAATTAATTGAAAAATTACACCTGAAGGGATTTGAAGTTGGAGTTGAAACGAATGGTTCTATTAAAGTTCCAAACGGAATAGATTGGATATGCATGAGCCCTAAAAATAATGAGAATATTATGGTTCATTCTGGAGACGAATTGAAATTTATTTTTCCACAAACCACGATTAAGCCCGAGGATTTCTCACATTTAGATTTTTCACACTTCTATATTCAGGCAATGGATGGACCAGATAAAGATAAAAATTTGCAACTTGCAATTGATTTCTGTTTAAATAATCCTCAATGGAAACATAGCCTTCAATCGCATAAAATTATTGGTCTTCGTTAAAGCGATAGATAAAACAATTATTCCTAATAGAATAATCCAAAGAATTTTTGACCCTTCTAGTTGTTGTATTCTAAGTGATGGTATTCATCAATAAGCTGTTTGTAGATTAAAGAATTATAAAGAGCATTTTTATTTCCAACAAATATGATTTGTTCACGAGCTCTTGTTAAGGCAACATTTAATTTGCGATCAATTCCTAAATGATTTAAAGAGCTGATTTGTTCGAGTTGGTGGGCAAGGCTAATGCAGCTTGAAATAATAATAATATCTCTAGCGCCTCCCTGATATCTTTCTACTGTATCTACTGTAATTGGAAGATGATTTATCCCAGCTTTTGTCAATTCATCCTGAATAGTGGATATCTGTATCCTGAAAGGAGTAATAACGCCGCATGTGTTTTCAGTCCATTGTTTATTATTTACTTTAAAGAGTTCATAAAGCTCTTTAAGAACTTGAACTATGATTTTTGCTTCGTGAGTATTTTTTTTAAATGAATGGTTTCCGAGAGATGAGTCTGAATTTATAAAGATAGTTCTATAACTAGATAGGGATTTGCTAAAATCAGTATCAGGGATATTTTGATAATGTGAAGAGAGTGGAACAATCTGACGATTCTCTTTTGACTTTGAGATAATTTTCAAATTGTTTTCATAGAATCTTGAAGAGGGGAATTTCATAATATCTTCGTGCATTCTTCCCTGCTTTGTTAGCATTCCATAATGGTTATGCAATTTTTTCGTTTTACATTGTCTGTAAAGTCGTTCGAAAAGAGATTCATTGGTTCTGAAAAAACCATGTTGTATCAATTCTGTATCTTTTATCTCACATTCATGATCCAATTGAGCACTCACAGCTGGTAATTGCAAATGATCTCCTATAAGAATGAATTTTTTAAACCTTGAAAGAATTCCAATAAGATTAGGCTCAAGAATCTGAGATGCTTCGTCAATAATTACAAGGTCAAATTTTTTCAAAGTAAATAACTCTGGTTTGCCCTGAATACTTGCTATGGTTGCTGTAAATACACGTGTTGATTTGATAAGATTAATAACTTCTTTACGAGTTGATAATTTGTTTATCTTGTTATCCAGTAGTTGTGACTGATACTGAAGTGAAGTGCCATATCTTGAACCAATTCTTATATAATCAGTCTCAGATTCTATTTTAGACAGAACCTGGCAAATTTCATCAACGGCTTTATTTGTGTATGCTAAAAGAAGTATAGATTCATTCGTATTCTCAAGAATTTGATGTATTAAATTATTAAGGACAACACTTGTTTTACCAGAACCAGGAGGCCCCCAAAGTAGAAAAAAATCGCTCGCTTTTATGGCCCTTTGACACAAATCTCCAACACTTTCATCCTGTGGCTCAGATGAGTCAGAATTCGTATTTTCAAACAGTCCTAATATTCTCTTTCGATAATCTATAGATGAAGACATCCATTCATTAAGATTCGAATATTGATATAAGAATGGGCGATCCATGGAATCTGATTCAAGGCACCATTGATCAAATAACTTTTCATCTTCTTCCCGAAATTGTCGCCCTCTTAAGCGAACTTGAAATTGTTGTTGTGAACTGTGTATCAATGTGCATTTATAAACCATGCTTTTCAGCATCCCTTGGCCATCAGAGGTCTGCGGATATAAAACTAATGTATCACCGATTCTAAATTGTGTAATTGAATTTTCGCCAGAAAGCGAGCTTAAAGTTAGCAAAGGAGTGTCATCGACAGATCTGAATACACCTTTGATGATTAGATTAGAAAGTAATGAAAACTGAGATTCCTTTTCTTTTGGACTTAATAACCACATAGATGCCAATCCTTGAAAAGAACCCTCCATTCCACATTTTGAAATCAATTGCTCCCTTGAAATAAAAAAAGTAAAATATTTAATATATTTTTTTTCAAAGTCTGTTAGTTGTTGCCACTTTTTTAACCATTCAAGTCCGTCTCGTTTTGTAAACATATTTGAACTTAGGAATGAGCCTTCATTAAGGATATCAAGTAATGTTAATGATTCCGGTCTAACAAAACATAGATGTGCATGCACAAGGAAAACAGAATTACGAATCTCAATCAATCTTCTGCGCAGTGATTTTTGATCAACTGCTTTACGAAAATTATCAAAAGCCAAACTAGAATATAGAATGGAAGCCTCGTTCTTATAATTTTCTCCAAAAACCGATTCAAGAATCATTAAATAAAGGCATGCCTGAGCATGATGAGAAGGACTTATTCCTTCACTATTAACCTGATAAGGTCGTCCACTTTTTAATTCAATAACATGGTTGAAATTATCTACTTCATAAAGAAGATCAAGTCTTCCTTGAATTCCATATTGTATGGAGTAAAAGCTGGGTTCCAGTAAACATTTTTTAAAATCTTGAATTTGAGAATTAAAAGAAGTCGAAATTATCTTACTTAAATGTTGAAAATGCAATTCTGTTGCAGCAAAAAATTCTTGAATGTCTTCATCATTTAATGCACATAGCGAAATTGAATACTTATGAAATACTCGTTGTACAAGATATTTATATTCAGCTTGTGGATTCAGAATTAATTCATCTAGAAATTCATTGACTGCAGTTCCGATCAATATGGATTTCGTAGTAATTCTTTTACTAAATAAATTTACGAATTGACGCAGGATTGAATTTCCTTTAGGGTCATAGGATTCTGATATAGATGTTACATCAATTAAATAGTCAGGAAATAGTACAATCGAGTCAAGAGTCCAATCGGTTTTATCTTGCCTCAGTGAATGAATATATACAGGAATATTGCCTTTTACAATGTTTGAAACTTTCTTTATTTGTGAAGAAAAAATGGATTCTATTTTGTTAAAATGAATAAGAATTTTAAAATCTTCAGAATCATGAATAATTAATTCAGCTGAATCATCATGAATAGAAATAATATGTGCCCTGATTTCTTTCCAGTGCGATTGCGGGTTTAGATTGTCTGGAATATCACCATTGGAAACAACAGGAGGATTGCTGATTCCTGATAACAAGTTTTGAAAATAGATATAATGTTGGAATCCTGTGTCAATATAATAGTTCTGCTCGTCTTTTGTAAAATAGCCAGCTTCATCTATTGAAATCTTTAGAAAGGGAGAAAGAAACTTTAGTTGAGAACTTGAAATTAAGCCTACTGTCTTCAAATATTGTAGTCTCTCTTTCAGGGTAAAAAATATTTGACCACTTTTATCGCTGAATTTTCTGATACAATAATTAAGCTCAAGCGTTAATATCTCGAAGCGAGCCTTAAAATCGCTCGAATCGGGAAATAAATGTTCTTTGGTTTGGTAATCTTTAAGGTGCATTATTCAATAATTCTATAAAAGCTATCAAAATGGTTATTTAGGACTCCCAAATATAAAAACCCTTTTTCCCTCAATAGAAGGATCTAAATACTTTATATTCTAAATGCAATATTTCTTTACATAAAATTTGGTAATATTACATTAAAATATCTGAAAGTCAGGCAATTACAA
>JABFRV010000020.1 GCA_013140975.1 Saprospiraceae bacterium | reverse complement strand
TCAGCATATTATATATGAAAAAATTATTACTTTGCTTAGGAATTAAAACAATTATTGGTTTAGTTTCGGATCCAGTAATGGCTCAGACTTCCAAAAAGACCACTAAATCCAAGTCTAAATCCAAGAAAAAAGAGGAAAATCCATTCAGAATTGAAAAGTTTTGGTTTGGCGGTGGCTTTAATCTTCAGTTTTATCAAACTTCATTATCGTCAAGTGTGCCAGGCAACATATTTGAATTTGGTCTTTCTCCTTTGGCAGGCTACAAGTTTACAAATTGGTTCACAATGGGTCCAAGACTTGAATTCAATTATCTTGGGGGAAGATTTGATAATAATCCGGATGTTATAAAATTAAATGCTTTTACTTACGGTGGCGGACTTTTTGCCAGAGCACGATTCTTACGAATGTTTTTCGCGCATTTTGAGTATGGGGCAAACTCTTCAATTGAAGTAACGGGTATTAGTGCAAATAATAGATTAGAAACAAATCGTTTATGGCAAGACAATCTATTACTAGGCTTAGGTTATAATCCGGAAGCAACATGGTCTTATGAATTTTATATTATGTATGATTTTTTAACACCTTCAGATAGCCCTCAGGTTCCCGTCAGATATCGTGCCGGTATTACCTGGAATTTTTAAAACAAGATATCAACTCCCATGCTGTAATGCCTTAGAGCCTGAGGATATAAACTTTTTAGGTACACGATATTATTATCATATGCAGTATATGGATCATTAGTTGGTGCAGATTCTGAGTAATAGGAACTTAACCAACCATGACTGCTATATCTTGTGTTTATGACATTGTTTATTTGAAAATATACCAGCCCTTTTACAACTTTAGAATTAAAGTTATAATGTATTCTTAATTGAATTGTATTATAGGAAGGTATGCTCGCGAAATTAGAATTGCTTAAATCTAAGTTTTGTGAATCTACATATTTATGCTGTAACCCAAGCACAATCGCATGTTTTGAAGTATTGTTGCCAAATGCATAAAATTGCGCTCCAATCGACTGAATAAATTGAGGAGAAAAAGCAAGATTCACTTTTGAAGCATTTACACGAATATAATGAATAGAATCGTTTTTATATTCAGGAATAAGTTTGGTATAATCATTAGAAATGTTTTCAGATAATGCTAATGAATAATGTAATGAAAATTTTTCCCACTCTTTAATTATTGAACTTAATTCGATACCTGTTCTTCTTGCATTGGGAATGTTTATTCGTAACGGATCACCGGTATCATTTAATTCACCATTTAAAGCCAAATAATTAAAGTAACTCATATTGTAAGCATTGAGCTTGATAATCGATTTTTTGCCAGCGAGATAGCTTATTCCAGCATCCAGGCAAAGTAATTTTTCTTTGGAAAGCTTATTGTTAGTTAATAAATCCTGACGATTGGGTTCGCGTTCAAAATAAGAGATAGATAAATCAGTAGTGAATTTATTATTTATGATCCATCGAGTAAATAATTTAGGAGAAAATAGATTATTTCTATTTTCAATATTCAAAGTATCAAACTGCTTCGAGTTTCCACGGATCGTGTATTGAATATTTCTAAATTGACCATCAAGCCCCAATTGTAAATTGCTAACAGGATGGAAACTTACTTTTAATAAGCCACTAAATTCATTTTTAATTCCTTCATTAAAATAATAACTCGCTCCAATATTTTCAACCATTGTTAGTGGAGACCAAATTGCTTGTCCAAAATGATTTCCCACATATTTAGAATATGAAAATCCCATTGAAGCTTTCCATTTCTTATTCCATTCTCTATCAATACCTAAGTAAGAATAATAGAAATCATTATCCAGCCATTTTTGTCTCACGATGTCAGATCTAAAGGTGTCTGAATGAATTAATGCATAATCACTGAGTAATTGATCAGCTTTATAATTTTCAAAAAATCCCTTGCCACTCGTGTAATTACCTGTGAAATTTAAATTATAACTTCCTAATGTATGATTGTAAAAAAACTGAACATGAGTTTGATTATAATTATCCGTTTCATCATTATAAGGATCTCCGGGCCTTTCTCTTCCTGCAGAATTGTATCTATATAAGCTATCAACTTCAAAATACTTAAAAGGTAAACCATTCCATGCTTGCTGGGTAATTTCTTTTCCATTAAATATATTGAATGAAAGACTGTAATTCTTTTTAATTTTCGTTCCACTAAGAGCAAATGATTTTAATCTACTTCCGGAACGTTCAATAAATCCATCAGATTTCTGACCGCTAATTCTAATTTCTACATTAAATTTATCTTCTATCAATCCCGTGTTAGCATGTAATGAGAACCCAGATGTATTAAATGAACCAAAACGTGTTTTTATATTCGCGAAGGGTTTGAAGTAAAGTTTATTAGTGAATAAATCAACCGATGCACCAAAAGCACCATTCCCAGATCTACCCGGGACATATCCAGAGTATACGGTTAATTGATCTGTGCTGTTGGCAATATCTGGAATATCAACGAGATAGGTCCGGGAAGATTCTGCATCATTCAGAGGAATGCCGTTTAAGCTATATTGAATGTGTTGCGGATCAATTCCTCTTATTCTAAATTCTGTATATCCTACTCCATTTCCTGCGTCAGATTGTACCTGAGCATTTGGTAATGACTCGAGTATATAGGGAATATCTTTTTCAGTAATTCGAGTAGATATTTCTTTGTCATTCAGGGCGTGAGAAGAGTTTAGTGGATTGCCAATAATTCTTGATTGCAAAATTGTCACCTCATTAAAATTTATTCTTCTTTCAAGAATAATATTATATTCTGTCTTTACTTTCTCAATTACTATTTTCCTATATTCTTTATCATAACCATAATCAAAAGAAATAGCATATTCTCCTTCAGGAATCGATGCAAATTGATAATAACCTGTTTCATCGGTAAACGTTTTTAGGTTTAATTGAGAAATGTAAACTTCCAAATCAATATAAGGTGAATTTGAGGAGTCTTTTACAAATCCCCGTAAAATTGATTGAGAATGTGAATTGAGAGAGAATATGAAAAGAAAAAAGAAAATGTACTTCATGATAAAATTACTATGCGGTAAATTAATTAATAGAAGCACTTCCTTGCCATAATCCTTGATTAGAATTACCTATTCAAGTATTGCGGGTATAATCTCAGCCGGCCATGTTGGCATATTCGGCACCCCTATTCGGCAAAGTTACATTTATTCATAAAATTATCAATATGAAATTTTGCAATGTTTATTCTTTGACGTCCTGATCCTGAAATAAATTGAAATTGAATATTATTCTCAATAATAAGTTGAAGATGTTCTTTAAGAATTTTGGTTTGGTGAAACCTGGATTCTCTCATTGGGTCATAGGTCCATGGAATGTCAGGGATACATACCAGATATAATTGTGGTTTAAATGAAATTAGTAAGTTTAATAGTTCAGTGGATTTATACTGAAACTTTAGTTTTAACCAGACCAGAATATTGACCAAGTCGGTATCTTCAAATTGTATTTCAGGGCTTTTGAATTCATGGGAATTGGAATATTGTTTATGTCCGATAAAAAGAACATCTTGCATTGTATATTCTTCAAAATTTGTTTTTTGCTCCAAATAGCTCCTTGCATATTCAGGAATCATCCTACCTTTGTAATGCAGAGATAGATCACGACAAAGAGTCGTTTTAGCTGAAGATTCCGGTCCGGTTAATACAATTCTCATCCGTCCTGTAAAATTACATTCTATTGTAGAAATATGCACGATATTGAACCATATTATCAATGGAGAGATCTTTACATAAGTTCTGAAGATGAAAAAAGTCCCTACTTTGGTACTGTGAATAATGAATTTAGTTATTCGAATAAGATATACAATTATTTCATTCACCCTCAGTGGGATTCGTTTGATTCCACAACTCTTTACCTAAAAGTTTTGTTTGTTGACTATGATGAGGGATTTTCGATTATTGAGTTTATCGGAGAATGGAATGATAGTATTGAAAATGACATTATGTATTTAAAGAGAGAAGTTGTCGATCGAATGGTGCCTGAAGGTATTTATAAGTTTATTCTGATTTGTGAGAATGTCTATAATTTTCATGGTTTAGACAACGACTACTATGAAGAATGGTACGAAGATGTTAAAGATGGAGATGGATGGATTTGTTTTGTTAATATCCTTCAACACGTTGAAGAAGAAATGAACAATTGTCAGCTTAAGTATTATATCCATTTTGGTAAAAAATTTAATGATTTGCATTGGAGAAAAATGAATCCTACAATATTATATGAAGCAATTTCAAAAAAAATTAATAAATGACATTACATAGAGCAGGGTTTGTAAGTATTATTGGAATGCCAAATAGTGGCAAGTCAACTCTTGTTAATGCTTTTATGGGTCAAAAAATGTCCATAGTAAGTCCTAAGCCTCAAACTACAAGGCAAAGAGTATTTTCAATATGGAATGAAGAGGATATTCAAGTCATATATTCAGATCTGCCGGGTTGGATTGAAGATGAAAAATATACGATGCATAAACTTATGAATGATATGCTTCGTGAAAGCGAAGAAGATTCAGATCTTCTCTTAATTCTTCACGACCCAACGCAGAAATATAAATTTTCCGAGAATTTAATTGAACTCGTTTTAAAAAGTAAACTCCCTAAAATTTTATTGATAAATAAAATTGATAAACTGGATCCAAACACATTACGAAAATATGAAGAAGATCTAAAGTTAATATATAGTGTAGATAAAGTGTTTTCTGTTTCTGCGATGCACAATGCAGGTATCGACGAGCTTCAAAAAGAAATTCTTAAACACATACCGGAACACGAAGCTTACTATGATAAGGATTATATCAGTGATAAACCCATCCGTTTTTTCTTAAGTGAAATAATTAGAGAAAAAATTTTGGATTCTTACATGGAAGAGATTCCATATAGTGTTTTTATTGAAATAACTTCTTGTACAGGAGTAGATGACCAACTCGAATTAGCAAGAATTGAAGCAACTATATATGTCAATCGGAAATCACAGGTAGCAATTATGTTGGGTAAAAATGGAGATAAAATAAAGGATCTTGGAATTAAATCTCGCCTTGAAATGGAAAAATACCTTAATCAACGTGTATATTTAGGGCTCAGTGTGAAAGTTAAGGAAAACTGGAGAGAGGATAAGAGTTATATTGAAAAGAAAGGAATATTAAGATGAGATTTACAGCAGCTATTGTGGGAAGACCTAATGTCGGCAAATCAACTTTGTTTAATAGGTTGATTGGTCGTAGAAAATCTATTGTTGATGATATAAGTGGCGTTACCCGAGACCGGATATATGATATAGCAGAATGGAATGGCAAAAAGTTTTATGTCATTGATACGGGTGGATTTGTTGCTCATTCACATGATATATTTGAAAAAGAAATACGTAGGCAGGTTGAACTTGCTATTGAAGAGTCAAGTGTAATTATGTACATGGTAGATGTTACAACCGGAATTACGGATCTTGATCTTTTTGTTGCTGAATTATTGCGGAAAGTCAATAAAAGAAAATTTCTCGTTGTTAATAAAGTGGATAACCACGAAAGATTGTTACTAGCGCAGGAATTCTGGAGTCTGGGTTTTGATCAAATCTACCCTATTTCTTCAATGACCGGGTCCGGCACGGGAGAATTATTAGATGATATTGCAACACTGATACCTGACGAGGAAATAAAAGAAATTGATATTCCAAAATTTGCAATTATTGGTCAACCCAATGTAGGTAAATCATCATTAATAAATGTTTTTCTTGGTGAAGAAAGAAATCTTGTAACCGACATTGCTGGCACCACTCGAGATTCTATCCATTCAGAATTTAATAAGTTTGGTAAAAACTTTTTACTGATTGATACCGCCGGAATCCGAAAAAAAGCTAAGGTTTCTGAAGATCTTGAGTTTTATTCAGTTATGCGCGCAATTCAGGCTATTGAAGAAGCCGATGTTTGTTTCCTTGTAATAGATGCAACCTTAGGTGTTGAATCTCAGGATATGGAATTATTTTCTCTTATCATTAAAAGAAACAAAGGTCTTGTAATCCTCGTCAACAAATGGGATTTGGTAAGTAAGGATACTAATACTTCCACTCAAATGGAGAAAACGATCAAGGATAAGATAGCTCCTTTTAATGATGTACCCATACTCTTTATATCTGCTTTGGAAAAGCAGCGGGTTTTTCAAGCGATTGAAAAAGGGATTGAAGTGTTTCAGAACAGAAATAGAAAAATTAGTACTTCTAAACTCAATGAAGTTATGCTTGAGTCAATTCAAAAAATTCCACCACCCGCTTACCGAAATCATTTAATAAAAATAAAATACATCACCCAGATTGAAAAGGATTATCCTCTCTTCGCTTTTTTTTCTAATTATCCTGATCAAATTAAAGGTTCTTATAAACAATTTTTAGAAAATCAATTGCGATCTCATTTTAAATTTACGGGATCTCCAATCAGAATGTTGTTTAAAGAGAAATAAATGGTAAAGAAAAAGACAAAAATTGACGGCGTTTTTATTCTTGAGCCCCGAATCTTTGCAGACGAAAGAGGCTATTTTGTTGAAAGTTATAATGCTAAGACATTCTTAGAGCTGGGAATTACCTGCCAGTTTGTTCAGGACAATGAAGCAAAATCATCGAGTGGAGTTATCAGAGGCTTACATTATCAGGAATCGGAATTTGCTCAGGCCAAATTGGTCAGAGTGACGCAAGGCAGAGTTTTAGATGTTATTGTTGATGTAAGAAAAAACAGTCGAACATATGGAAAGTGCATCACTATACCACTTTCTTCAAAAAACATGCGTCAGGTATTTATTCCAAGAGGGTGTGCTCATGGTTATTCTGTATTAAGTAAATATGCTGTTTTTGTATATAAGTGTGACAACTATTATAATCCTCTATCTGAAAGAGGAATTCATCCATTGGACCCAACATTGCAGATTGATTGGAAAATTATACCCGAGAAAAGAATCATTTCTCAAAAAGATCTGAGCTGGCCAAAGTTTTCAAAATGACAACTGTATTAATTAATGGATCTAAAGGACAGATCGCACAAGAATTGCATTATCTTGTTGGATTAAATCAATATTCCGGTTTTAATTTTATTTTTCTCACTAAAAAAGAATGGAATATAGCAGATGAGAAAATGACCGAAAGTATTTTTCTAAAATATCATCCGGATATTATTATTAATACGGCTGCTTATACTAAAGTAGATCAGGCAGAAATTGACTTTGAAGAATGTTACGCAATTAATTCTTATGCTGTAAGAATCCTGGCGCAAATCTGCGAAAGAGAGAACGTAAAACTAATTCATTACTCTTCGGATTATGTCTTTCATGATTTATTAGAACATATTCCATTGACTGAAAATCAAGTCAAGTCTCCCAAGGGCGTATATGCAAATTCTAAATCAAAAGCTGAAGATTATATAGCTTCAATAAATCCATCAGCGATTATTATAAGATCTTCATGGATATATTCATCATTCGGTCATAACTTTGTTAAGACAATTATTAAATTGGCTTCGGAACGTAAAGAACTCAAGATAGTAAATGATCAGATTGGATCTCCAACCTATGCATACAATATAGCTGAACTTACGTTGTTAATTATCACAAAGGGATATTATAAAAACATGAGCGGAATATTTCATTTTGCTGACAAGGGAAATATAAGTTGGTATGATTTTGCAACTGAAATAGTTAACCAGGTCGGTTCAGCAACACATCTGATTCCAATAAGTACAAGTGAGTATAATGCTAAAGCTCCCAGACCCCAATACAGCGTATTGAATTGCGGGAAGATCGAAGATCAATTACATATCAAGATGAAGCCATGGAAAGAAAGTTTGATGCACTGTATTAATAGATTGAAAAATGAAATGTAAGTTAATTCTTATACTTTTATCAATACTGGTTATATCAGATCTTTGTGCTACGCATAACAGGGCGGGTGAAATACGTTTTACCCAGATTAGGGAGTTAACGATCAGAGCTGAATTAATTACATACACCAAAGCTTCAAGTATTTCGGCAGATAGAGATTCTATTACTTTTTCTTGGGGAGATGGAACCTTTAGTACAATTAGCAGAGACAATGGCACTGGCCTAATTCTTCCTAATGATATAAAAATGAATATTTACATAATGGAACATGAATACCCTGGAAGAGGCGATTATGTTTTAAGTATATTGGATCCTAACCGTGTAGAAAACATACTTAATGTTGACCCGCCGAATTCAGTGAATATTCCTTTCTATATTCAAACAACGATTAAATTATTCAACTCCAATTTTCAAGGATTGAATACATCTCCCATTCTTTCAAATCCTCCAATTGATTTTGCCTGTGTAAACCAGTTATTTATTCATAATCCGGGAGCAATTGATTTAGATGATGACAGTCTTGCATATGAATTAATTGTTCCAATGATGGATCAAAACATGAATGTTCCGAACTATTTATATCCGAATCAAATAAGACCCGGATTTAACAATAATATCTACTTGGATCCGAAAACTGGAACATTTACCTGGAACTTTCCTCAATTGGCCGGTGAATATAATATTGCAATATTGATTAAAGAATATCGGAAAGGACAGCTTATTAGCGCAACGATAAGAGACATGCAGATTCTGGTTATTCAGGACTGTGAGAAAAATAATCCGCCAACAATTTCTGGTAGAAGAGATACTTGCATAGTCGCAGGACAAACCTTTAAAACAAATTTTATTATAGATGATATAGATAGAAGTGCAAGGGGCGGTAAAGTAAAAACACAAGTATTTGGTTCTCCATTTCTAATTCAACCAACTGCAACTTCAAATGCAACTGGCTTATTTGAAAGTACTCCTTATTCATTAAATCTGGAATGGAATACAAGTTGTAAGCATGTGCGCAATGATCCTTATGATGTGATAATTAAAGCCACTGATAATTACTATGATACAAGTGGCTTGTCAAATACTTTTATTTACCAAATAAAAGTATTAGGTCCTGCACCTGAAAATCTTGAAAGTTCATCTGACAATAAAAATATTTATCTTCAATGGGATAATCCTTATTTCTGTGATGACAACTTGAATAACTTTAGAGGATTTTCGGTGTGGAGAAAAGAATTACCGGGCGTAATTCTTGATTCGTGTAAGCCGGGTCTCCAAAACTATGGTTACACTCAAGTTGCTTATTTAGTAAAAAACACTCTTGGCTCAAAATATTTATATACCGACACTACGGCTATAAAAAATAAGAATTATTGCTATAGAATACAAGCGGAATTTGCACTGATTAGCCCATCAGGATTTTTATACAACTTTACGCCCTCTTTACCTTCTAATGAAACTTGTATTACCCTGCGTTCAAAAGAACCTTTTCTTTTACATGTTGATGTGCGTGAGACAAATTTATCTACAGGAAGAATATTTGTCGATTATCACAGGCCAATTTTACCAGACTTTGACACAACCCTTATTCCAGGTCCTTATGAAGTAAAATTATTTCATGCAGAGTCAAATTCTGCTTTTTCTGTGATACCTCAATTTACAAGAATATTTCCGACTTATTCTTTAATAGTTGACACTTCGTTTATTCATGATAATATTAATTCTGCTCAAAGTAGTCACACTTACAAAGTACAATATCAGTCGATCAAGACTTCTGAGGCAATAGAATCTGAGCCTGCACTATCCACTTACTTGAACTGCTTAAACAAAAATAAAGGAATAAGCTTGTCCTGGACAAATAAAGTCCCCTGGATAAATGAACATTTTATAATTTTTCGAAAATTATCTTCTTCCTCAGGTTTCGATAGTATAGCATCAACATTTAAGACAGAATATGTTGATCGTAATATTACTTTTGATTCGGTATATTGTTATGTTATTAAATCTGTGGGTCAATACACGAATCCATCTATTATACGACCGCTTATTAATTTTTCGAATGAATCATGCATACAGGCAGTTGATTCAACACCACCGTGTTGTCCTGATCTATTAGCATTAGGGCCGTGTGACTTGAATGACTCTTCTAAAGTAATACTTCGTTGGTCTTATAGAGAAGATAGTTGTTCATCACTAGACATTACTTCATTTAGTGCCTATGAAATCAATGGCGATGTAATAAAATTTATTACAGATCTTCCTTCTGCTCAGCGCGAGTATGAAATTAATAACCCTGAATCTTTAGGCTACTGTTATGTTATTGAAGCGAAAAATTTAAAAGGATTGAGCTGTTCAACGTCTATTACTTGCACATCATATTGTCCTGAAATCGAATTACCGAATACTTTTACGCCCAACAATGATGGCAGTAATGATATTTTCATACCAAGGAAATTCAGACAAATTCTATATGTTAAATTTATAATAGTTAATCAGTGGGGTAATCGTGTATATAATTCAGAAGGAAACAATATACGTTGGGATGGAAAAAATAGTGAAGGTGTTTTATGTACAGATGGAACTTACTTTTATACTTGTGAATACCAAACCGCCAGAGAAAAGAAAACAATTTCAGGTTTTATAGAATTATTATCAAGTCAATAATATGTTTACAGGAATAATCAAAGATGTAGGTGTTGTTTTAGATATAGAAAGAAACAAGGGAATACATACTCTTAGTATTAAGTCTAAATTGAGTCAGAAATTCAAAGTAGATGAAAGTGTCTGCCACAATGGTGTTTGTTTGACAATAATATCCAAAACAAAAACATCACATAAAGTTCAGGTAATTCCCGAAACGTTGAGCAAGACAAATCTAGGCAGTGTTAAGAAAGGAAGCTTGATTAACTTAGAGCCATCTTTAACTCTTCAGTTTTTATTAAGTGGTCATCTGGTGCAAGGGCACGTAGATTGTACTTCTTTCATTCATGAGATTTCTAAAGAAAATAATGCCTTCGATGTCTGGATAGATATTCCTAAGTCCTATAAGAAATACCTTATTCCTCATGGAAGTATTTGCGTAAACGGGGTCAGCCTTACTATTGCGGAATTGAAGAATAAACGATTTAAAATTTCATTAATTCCATATACAGCTGAGAATACGAATTTTAAATTATTTCAGAAAGGTGATGAGGTTAATTTAGAATTTGACGTAATCGCAAAGTATATTCTTAATAAATAATCAACTTTTTTATAAGACGAATTATTTCTAGTTTAATAAATTAGATTCGAGCAATACGATCTTATTCCTGATATAGTTTGTTTCCATTCCAATTTCCTGAGCCAAGAAATACTAATATTCCATCGGCCGCTTGGGCTTCAGCAATTTTTTCTTTTAATATTTCTCCTTCATGAATAATATCAATATTTTCTATATTAAAGCATGATGCAACAAATTCAGGGTCTAAATTTTCCATATTTTTAATTTCCAGCGCTTTTTTATCATAATATACTGTAAGTTTATCACATTTATTACAAGTATCTGCATATTGTGGCAGGAAATTGTTGTTTAAACTGCTATAGGTGTGAAGCTCCAGAAAACAAGTCAACGTTTTTCCTGGAAATGTTTCCTTTAAGGCATTTATAGTTGCTTTCACTTTAGATGGCGCATGGGCAAAATCCTGATAAATTGTTAGCGTATCATTTTTTTTCAGCAATTGCATTCTTTTAGCAGCTCCTTTAAAAGAACTTAATGCTTCACAAACACTCAAAGAATTGAAACCCAAAAGATGACAAACTTTCAACACAGAATTCATGTTTTGTAAATTATGTTTTCCAATAACTTCTAATGGATAACATGCTTCTTCAGAAATTAAGTAACACTTTTCATTTTGAATTACATACTCTGGTTCACCGTAAGGAATACAATGAATGTGTTTGCCATACATAGAAACAATTTTTTGTAAATCGTCATCTCCCTGATACCAAAATAATGTGCCTGATGCAGGCATCGAAGAAATAAAATCAGCAAATGCTTTCGTATATAATTCAAATTTTGGAAATACATTATAATGATCCCAGGCTATTCCCGTAATGATGGCAATTTGCGGGCTATAATGCATTATTTTAGGTCTTGGATCCAGGCAAGAACTTAGATATTCGTCACCTTCAATTAACGCATATTCAGCTTTATGAAGCGAGACCATTTCATCAAAACCTTCAATCTGGGCCCCTACTAGATAATCAAAGCTCAAATTCAGCTCCTTAAAAACATGCATGAGCATTGAAGTGGTTGTGGTTTTGCCATGAGAGCCGGCAAGAACGATTCTATGTGAATCTTTATAATATTCAGCAACAAATTCCGGAAAAGAATAAACCTTAAGCCCCAGTTCCAAAGCTCTTAAAAGTTCTGGATTATTGCCTTTTGCATGCATTCCTAATATCACAAAACTTAAGTCATTGTTAATATTTTCAGGCCACCAACCTTCTTTTTCTGGGCATATTCCACGTTTTCCTAGCCTTGATCTGGCCGGCTCGTAGATTTGATCGTCTGATCCACTGACGATAAATCCTTGAGAATGAAGAGCTAATGCTAAGTTATGCATTATGCTGCCTCCTATTGCAATTAAGTGAACTTTTTGATTCATATTATGAT
>JABFRV010000048.1 GCA_013140975.1 Saprospiraceae bacterium | reverse complement strand
GCACTATTAATTGATCGTAAAATGTTTTTTTGGCTTACGTTCGATCCACCATCATAAATTAATTGTGAAGCATCAATAAAAAATTTATACTGATCCTTTGGCGGTGGGGTAATTGCAGGAAATCCCGGTAGATTTAAATTGAGTGAAGTTACATCTGATTGGTAAGTAGCCTGAGCAGTTCCTTGAATGGCTGGAATCCAATTTCTGTTTACATTGCTGAGTTGTTCACTTAAAATTTTATCGTAAATCGCAATCTGCTGAATTGCCGGAAAGTAAGTTTTTGCGAGATAAAGACATGAATCAAGACTTAATTGAGCTTTTAGCTGAAGAACTATAAAGGCTAAAAGAAACGAAATAAGGCAGCGTTTCATTGATGAATGGTTGGAGTAAAGTAATTTAACAGTATACACTTAAAAAGGTTAACGATTTATATATTATAATCTATTTTTGCCGGATAATAAGCTAAGAAAAATGTTACGTACGCATACATGTGGAGAATTAAGAATAGATCAAGTCAATCAAGAAGTTATTCTATCAGGTTGGGTTCAAAGTTTAAGAAACCTCGGAGGTTTGAGTTTCATAGATTTACGAGATCGTTATGGAATTACACAGATTGCTTTTAATATGGAAGTGAATTCAAGCCTATGCGATAAAGCTAGAAAATGTGGTCGCGAGTTTGTAATTCAGGTAAAAGGTAAAGTATCTGAGCGTTCCAGTAAAAATGCGAATCGTCCAACCGGTGACATAGAAATAATCGCTCAAGAATTGAATATTCTGAACGAATCAAAAGTTCCACCATTCACTATAGAAGACGAAAGCGATGGCGGCGAAGATATAAGAATGAAATACCGATATCTGGATATTAGAAGAAATCCGGTTAAGGATAAAATAATGTTCCGTCACCAGGTAGCGCTGCATACCCGGAAATATTTAAGCAGCCTGGGTTTTCTCGAAATCGAAACTCCGTACCTTATTAAATCAACACCCGAAGGAGCAAGAGATTTTATAGTTCCAAGTCGGATGAATCCAGGACAATGGTATGCATTACCTCAGTCTCCTCAGACTTTCAAGCAAATTCTTATGGTCGGTGGAATGGATAAGTATTTTCAGATCGTAAGATGCTTCAGGGATGAAGATTTACGTGCTGACAGACAGCCTGAATTTACGCAGATTGATTGCGAAATGGCATTTGTTGATAGAGAAGATATTCTTCAGACCTTTGAAGGAATGATGAAATACTTATGTAAAGAAATTATCAATGTTGAGCTCCCAGATTTTCCTAGAATGAGTTATGATGAAGCGATGGAAACTTATGGCAATGACAAACCTGATTTAAGAATTGATATGAAGTTTCAGTATCTCGAAGGATTAAGAGGTAAAGGATTTCAAGTTATTGATAACGCTGAATACATAAGAGGATTTGTAGTTAAAGGAATTGAATCAGCATTCACCAACAAAGAAATTAACGAATTAACCGATTGGGTAAAGCGCCCACAAATTGGTGCTAAAGGATTAATGTATATTAAATTTACCAATGAAGGTGTCAAGTCTTCCATTTCTAAATTCTATTCCGAGGAAGAATTATTATCTATTGGAAATTCATGTAGTGCAGAAAAAGGTGACACAATATTAATTCTTACAGGATCAAAAAATCAGGTTTTAAAACAATTAAGCGAACTGAGACTAGAAGTTGCAAGGCGTAATAATTTAATTCCAGAAGGTATATTCAAACCTTTATGGGTTCTTGATTTTCCATTACACGAATGGAATGAAGACGAGAAAAGGTTTTTTGCAATGCATCATCCGTTTACAAGTCCATTGGCCGAAGATCTACATAAGATGAGTTCTGCGGATAATAAAATAATTGAATCTATTCGCGCAGCTGCATACGACCTTGTATTGAATGGAACAGAGCTAGGAGGTGGCTCAATTAGAATTCATGACAAAGAATTACAATCCAGGAATTTTGAATTGTTAGGATTTACAAAAGAAGAAGCAGAATCTCAATTTGGATTTATTCTTGGTGCCTTTGAGTATGGAGCTCCACCTCACGGAGGAATAGCATTTGGATTGGATCGTGTTTGTGCTGTAATGCAAGGAAGTACAACAATAAGAGATTACATTGCATTTCCAAAAAATAATATGGGTAGGGATGTTATGATTGATGCTCCTTCCGGCATTGATAGTAAGCAATTGAAGGAATTAAACTTGTAATTCTTCTAATTTGATAAAGTCAACTTAAAAAATTTCGCAACGCTCTTAAGTTTTAAATTATAGTTGGAAAACTATCATATTGAATGTCTCAAAAAAAATGCCCATCCGAAGATGAGCATTTCTATTACTTTAATTCGTTGATTATTTCTAAATCTTAGAATCCTTGTTTTGCAGTTCCAGCCTTAATTGCTGCAAGTGCATTTGCTTCTCCAACAAGTGCTGTTAACTTGTTACCTTTTCCATCATTTCCCTGAACCATATAACCACCTTTAGCAGTCTTTGTTACTACGGCATCTTTGATTGGAACATTTTTTTCTTTTGTCTTTACATTATAAGCTGTAAGTTGCATTATTTGTTTTTTTAAAAATGAATAAATTAATTTAATATCGGTTAAGAGTACAAACCTAAGCAGTTTTTTTCAAATATTAAAATTATTTAATATAAAATATCGTAATAAATTATTATATATAAAATAATTCACTTTGTATTACATTGTATTACAATACATTATACTATAGGTTGTAAAATATTAATGCAGTTTTAGCCTTAAAGAAAGGCAAATTATTAGGGTAATATTGCCTCTGTGGCTCATTTACATACCATAATTCAATCAAGCTCTGCCCTCAATAATTATCGCTTTCAGCTGTCAATAATTGCCTAATTTTGAACAATTATTCATTTCAAATTCAAATTCATCGATATGAAATTTTGGACTTTTTTGGTTGTTGTGACTTTTACATTATTTACTTGTAAAACTGAAAATCCTAAGCAAGAAAATAAAGCCATTTCAGATATTCTTTTTTTAAACCAGGATACGACAATTAAACCCGGTGAAGATATTTTTGCATATATTAATGGAAGTTGGTTAAAGCAAAATCCAATTCCTGCAGAAGAAGTCTCATGGGGTATTGGCAATCTTGTAATTGAAGAAAATTATCAAAAACTTAAAAAAATATGTGAATCTTCCGCGACTGCTAATGCAGAAGTTGGGAGCAATACACAAAAGATTGGTGATTATTGGAAGCTTGCTATGGATTCAACATTATGTAATACAAATGGTATAACACCTTTACTTCCCTGGTTACATAAAATTGATTCTGTATCAACTATTGATAATCTAATTTTAACTGTTGCTCAACTCTCTGAAATCAATGCTTGCTCTTTGTTTTCTTCGTATGTTACTCAAGATGATAAGAACAGTGAAAAAATGTCCTTGTACTTTTATCAAGGTGGTATAGGACTTCCGAATAGAGATTATTATTTCAATACAGATGAGCGTACCAAAAAAATTAGAGATGCCTATCCGAATCATATTCGAACAATGCTAGAATTTGTAAAGTATGATTCCACTACTGCAAAAAAATATGCTTCAGAAGTATATAAACTGGAAACACTCCTTGCGAAAAATTCCAGAAAACTGGAAGATCTCCGTGATCCATATAAAAATTATAATGCTTATACAACGAACAGCTTACATAAATTAGGAAAAAATATGAATTGGAATTCATACCTAACACAATCAAATTTGAATACTGACACATGTATAATTGGTCAACCTGAATATTATATAAATTTGGATAAGATGTTAAAAACAACTCCAATTGATATATGGAAAGCCTACTTGAAATTTCATTTAATCAGCTCCTATTCCAGTACACTTTCAAAAGAAGTTGTAGATGCAGATTTTAACTTTTACAGTAAATTAATTCGCGGCGCTGAAGCACAAAAACCTCGATGGAAAAAAAGCCTTGATGCAATTGATAATAGCCTTGGAGAACTTCTTGGACAGGAGTTTGTAAAATCTTATTTTGATGAGAAAGCCAAAAAAAGATACAGCGATATGGTTGAAGCTGTCCGAAATTCTCTTGGTGATCATATTAAAAAACTTGATTGGATGAGTCAACCAACCAAAGAAAAAGCACTTGTTAAGTTAGCATCAATGACTAAGAAAGTTGGATTTCCTGACAAATGGAAAGATCTTACGAATTTAAAAATTGGAAAAAGTTCCTTTTGTGAAAATGAAATGAACTCCAATCGTTTCTGGGTTTTGTTCCAGCGTAACAAACTTGGCAAACCGGTAGATCGAACGGAATGGGGAATGACGCCACAGACATATAATGCGTACTACAATCCTTCTAACAACGAAATCGTTTTACCTGCTGCAATATTCAGTGTTCCTGGAAAACGTGACGAGGAATTAGATGATGCTCTTGTATATGGATATGCAGCTGCTTCAACCATTGGGCATGAAATAACACATGGTTTTGATGATCAGGGTAGGCAATATGACGAAAAAGGAAATCTCAAAAACTGGTGGTCCAAAGAAGACGAAGAAAAGTTTAATAAAAAAGCCAAAGGCCTTATTGATCAATTCAACGCTTATGTATTATTAGATAGTATGCATATTAACGGTGAAGCAACTTTAGGAGAAAATATTGCAGATCTTGGTGGTGTAGTATTAGGATTAGATGCTTTTAAGAAAACCCAACAATTCAAAGATGGAAAATCAATCAATGGAATGACACCTCTTCAACGATATTTTATGGGTTATGCATTGGGTTGGTTAGGGCATATACGTGATGAGGCGTTGGCATCTAGATTATTGACTGATGTGCACTCACCAGCTAAACAAAGAGTGATTGGACCATTTGTAAATGTTCCCGAATTTTATGAAGCATTTAAAATTCTACCCGGAGACAAAATGTATAAAGCAGATTCAGCTAGAGTTGTTATCTGGTAATCTTCAATAAATATGAATAAAAAATTTGCAATCGCAATTCATGGTGGTGCCGGAACTATTCTTAAGTCTACAATGACAAAAGAAAAAGAGGATCAGTATGTATCTGCGTTGAAGGAAGCAATAAATATAGGATATAAGATTTTAGAAGACGGGGGAACTTCGCTTGACGCTGTTGAAGAAGCAGTTGTAAGTCTTGAGGATTGTCCATTATTTAATGCAGGAAAGGGATCTGTTTTTACACATAATGGAATTCATGAGATGGATGCCTCTATTATGGATGGCAGAAATATTGATGCCGGAGCTGTAAGTCTCATTAAAAATATTAAAAACCCTGTCCGTCTTGCTCGAAAAATAATGGAAAAATCAGAACATGTAATTCTAGCAGGCGATGGAGCCGAAGAATTTGCAAGACAATTCAATATTGAGTTTGCTGATAAAAAATATTTCTATTCCGAATTCAGATATGATCAATTGCAAAAAGCACTTCAATCTGATTCTATCTTTCTTGATCACACAGAACTCGATCATAAATTTGGCACCGTTGGTGCAGTTGCTTTGGATCAAATGGGAAATTTGGCGGCTTCAACTTCTACCGGAGGTATGACAAATAAAAAATGGGGCAGAATCGGAGACACACCTATTATAGGTGCAGGTACGTATGCTAACAATGAAACATGTGCTATTTCTTGTACAGGATCCGGTGAATATTTTATTCGTACCATGACAGCATTTCATGTACATTCTTTGATGAAATACGGCAATTATAATTTAGATATAGCAATTCGAAAAGTCATTCATGAAATACTTCCATCCATAGGAGGCGATGGTGGCTTGATTGCGATAGATAATAATGGAAATGTTGTTATGGATTTCAATACAGAAGGAATGTACAGAGCATGGAAGAAAGGAGGTGAGAATGGGAATGAGACTGAGAATGAGTCCGTTTTGATTTATTAGATAACACAAATTTCTTTGTACGATTATAGTCACTTTTCAGCATAATTTTGACAATAAAAAAGTCACAATTCGCTTTTAGATTTTACTTTTATTCCAGATTTCCTTTTCGATTAGATATTCATAGTTGGTCTTCACTTGTTCTCCGGCATAAGCTACATCTAATTCTCTAACTTTTTTTGCTCCTATTCGCTCTATAGATTTTTGTGAACGAATGTTGTTCTTTCCTATATGGAAAAATACTTTTTCTACTGATCCAAAGGCGTGGTTGAGCATAAGATATTTGGTTGCATAATTATAATTTCCTCCCCAATATTCTCTGGCAAAAAATGTATACCCAATTAAAATTGAAGATTCATCAGAATTAAAATCATAATATCTTGAACATCCTATAATTTTTTTTTTGATATTATCAAGGATTAGCAAAGCTCCTTTAGAAATGATTGCGTGATCAAAATAGTTTCTAAACACCTCTCTTTTATATCTGTCAGGATTCGGATGTTGTTCCCAAATTAATGGATCTGATGCAACACTATATAATTCTTCAAAATGTTCCTCTTGCAAAAGAATTGCAAGTATTGAATCATTCGAAAGCGTAGGTTGAAGGTTCAATTACTTGAGAAAGTGTTTCAACGTAATAATCTCATTTGAAGTAAGATGTCTGAATTTTCCTCGAGGCACACTTTTCTTAGTTAATCCGGCATAGTACACCCGATCCAATTTTTTTACTTCGTATCCAAGGCTCTCAAATATTCTTCTTATGATTCGATTTTTACCACTATGTATTTCAATGCCAATTTCATCTTTTTTATTATCTACATAATCAAGACTATCCACTTCAGCCTTTCCATCATCTAGCATTACACCCTTTAGTATTTTTTCTATGTCATTCTTGTGAAGATTCTTATCTAAACCTACATGGTAAATTTTCTTAACTTTAAACTTAGGATGAGAAAGCTTTTGCGCAAGGTCACCATCATTCGTCATTAATAAAACTCCGGTTGAATTTCTATCTAATCTTCCGACAGGATAAATTCTTTCATTAATATGATTTTCTACAAGCTCAAGAACAGTATGTCTTGTTTTTTCATCCTTAAGTGTAGTGATATAATTTTTTGGCTTATTGAGAACTACATACACCTTGTTTTCTTGCGGAAAAATTCTTTTATCAAGATAAAATATTTTGTCTTTGGGTTGAACATCATACGCAGGATTGAGTTCAATTTTACTATTTACTTTTATTTTTCCGTCCTTTACGAACACAGCTGCTTCCCTCCTACTACAAATTCCGCAATGTGCGACAAATTTGTTAAGTCGCATTTTCCCATCCGCTGCTTCAGGAACTTCTTTTTTATCAACCGTCC
This sequence comes from Saprospiraceae bacterium, assembly GCA_013140975.1. Lineage (GTDB taxonomy): Bacteria > Bacteroidota > Bacteroidia > Chitinophagales > Saprospiraceae > Vicinibacter. The sequence goes on along the minus strand of JABFRV010000048.1, from coordinate 36,773 downwards.
TAGAACGGTATGTTGTCTTCTTCATTTAGTTTAGAGGGTATAACTTTAATATTTGGACCTGCAGATCCACCGAACATGCTTCCTTCTTCATTTAACGGTACAAACTTGGCAAACTTATCTTTAAATAAGATTTTAATTGTATCCGTTGCACCATTACGATGCTTAGCTATAATGAGTTCGGTAGTTCCTTTTACAAATTCCATTGGATCTTCCAATTCATAATATTCAGGTCTGTAAATAAATAGTACCATATCGGCATCCTGCTCAATCGCTCCTGACTCTCTAAGATGAGACAATTGTGGTCGCTTATTACCGGTTGTAGTTTCGGCAGCTCTGTTTAGCTGAGATAAGGCAATAACCGGAATATTTAATTCCTTGGCCAATCCTTTTAAAGCTCTAGAGATTGAGGATATTTCTTGTTCACGATTTTGTCTTTTATCAATTCCTCCTATTGTCATCAATTGAAGGTAATCAATTATTACCATAGAAATTCCATGATTCTGATGTAGCCTTCTACATTTGGCTCGAAGTTCGAAAACATTCAATGAAGGAGTATCATCTATGTATAAGGGAGCATCACTTAATTTTTCAATGGCATAATTCAATTGAGTCCACTCATACTCTTCAAGCTTAGCATTTCTCAACTTTGAACCTTCAATCTCAGCTTCCATACTAATGAGACGATTAACCAATTCCAGATTATTCATCTCCAGTGAGAAAACTGCAATTGGCTTAGCATAATCCATTGCTGCATTTCTTGCCAATGCAAGTGTAAATGCAGTTTTACCCATACCGGGTCTCGCTGCTACTATGATGAGATTTGATTTCTGCCAACCTGAAGTAATTTTATCAAGATCACTAAATCCAGATGGAATTCCTGTCATTCCTTCTGTTGAATTTGATAATTCTTCTAACTGTTTTTGTGCTTTTCTTGCTAATGATCCTACTTTTTCATAACCTCTACGGAGGTTCTTATCTGTAATTTCATAAAGGTTTTTCTCTGCGAGATCAAGCATATCTAAAACATCTTTCGAATCTTCAAAAGCATCTTTAATTATTAAAGTTGATACACGAATTAATTCTCTTTGTATGAATTTTTGTGCAACAATTCTGGCATAATACTCAGTATTGGCTGATGAAGAAACTTTGTTAGATATTTCTAATATATAGGGAAGCCCACCGACTTCCTCCAATTGACCTGTTTTTCGAAGCTGTTCAGAAACTGTAAGAACATCAATAGGCTGAGTATGTTGAAATAAATAAATCATCACATTATAAATAATCTGATGAACGGGCTTGTAAAAAGACTCAGGACGAAGTGTCTCCATGGCTACTGAGATAGAATCTTTATCCAGCATTATGGCGCCCAGAATTGCTTCTTCCAGAATAATTGCCTGGGGCTGAAGTCTCTCGTATGACAAATTTGAAAAATCAGCAGGCAAGCGACCTTCAACGCTTGATAATGTAGTTTTAGCTGATCCGGTAAACTTTGACATATCTTTAATTCGAAGTGCAAATGTATATAAGACAAATAACTATTCTTTTATATATAATTTTTTAATCATGTTAGAAACATTTCAAAGTGTGTTAAAAACATGTTGATAACTAAAATCCAAATTTAGTTTGATTTTCTGATATATTAAATTAAAATATAATGTAATTGGAAATTTTAGTCCATGAAGTTCAATATCAATGACTTATTAAGTATTTTTATAATAAGAATTTATTTCTAATATGTTCTAATCGGGTGGAAATAAAAAAAAAGATCCGAAAATGTGACTTTCGGATCTTTATTCACTGTTAGAAAGTTTTTAATATATTTATTTTCTTAATTTGTATTACTTTGATTTTCCAACTTTATCAAGCTTTTCCTGAACTTTTTCAACAATAGCTGTTTGGGCTTTGATTTCAGTGTCTGCCTTTACCTGTTCTTTTTCATTGGAATCAATGTTTGATTCAGCTTTCTTAATTTTTGCTTTTGCTTCCTCAATATCCTTACGATAAGAATTATTATCTCTTTTCAATTTTTCCATATGCTTTCTTGATTTATTAAGCTTATCGCTTTCTTCCTCAAGTTCATCTCGGATAATTTCTCTTTCCACTTCAAAACCAAATTCTGCTACAAGGTTTCTTGCACTTTCAAATTCTTTTGGATGGGATTCAGAACTTAAGAAACCATTCTTCAGATCAAAAAATACAATAATACTATTATCCATTATGCTTGCATAGATATCTAAAGCTTCAGGTCTAATCGATTTTACACTTGCATCGACGATATAGAATTCTCCGGCCTTTTTATTTTCTTTATTTTTTCCAAAGTCCTTTGTGAACTTTTTCCAAACCTTTTCTATAAACTCAGCTTTTGTATTTCCTATTTCGATTTTAATTCCACTCTGTGTTCCAAGACTCATTGCTTGCTTTACCTCAACACTCTGCGCAACTAATGTTTGAACTAACAAACTTACAAGTATTAAATATTTCATATATTTTTTTAAATTATTAGTAATAAAAAATCTGTTAGAATCTTATATGTTACATTCAGATCAAACAGAATTTCAGTTCATTATTTTTTTACAAATCCTATTTTTTTGTTATCATTATTTATCTGGACATGATAGTATCCAGGAATTAATTCTTGAACATTGAGTATGTACAAATTCTTATCAATATTTTCAATCTTTTTGAACCCCATTTCTTCTCCTTTTAGATTATAGATTTTAACACTTCTTATTTCATGCTCAGATTCTAAATATAATTCGTTTGAAGTTGGATTCGGGTAAATATTTACTGCAGAAGAATTCGGATTGTTAGTTGCAACATTCATTTTTATTTCGAATGCTTTCGTTGTTTTACAACCATTGGCATCTGTAAGTTCAAGAGTATACATTCCTACAGGAAGACTATCTTGATTAACTACATTTAATACTTTATATGTATAAGGAGGAACTCCTCCAATTGCCATAACATCTGTAACTTTTCCAAGATTAAAACCGGCATTAACATTTTTAACCTGAATTGTATTAATTACTAATGCATCAAATTTTGGTAATTTAACTTCAAATGACTTTTTAGTTCCTTTTCTACTTGTAATTTCAACCATTAGTGTTCCGCTTACTCCAATTACTGGATTCGTTGTAGATCCATTACTCCATTTAAAGGTAAAAGGATCGGCTCCTATTATTGTATCTAAATAAATATCTGTAACATCTCCTGCACATTTAATCTCTGGAACTGTTCTGGTCTTAATTAATTCAGGCACACTACAAATAAAATCAAATACTGTTTCACTTAATTGATCTGTATTGCAATCTCCTGTAGCAATTAATGTAACAGTTCCTTGTGTATAACATGGAAATTCAACAGTGATTGAATCACCTGTTAAATCTTTTCCAAGAACTTTCCAAGTATGACTTTTTGCATTTTTGCTGGTTGCTTTGAACGTGATAAATTCATAATCGGCTATATAATTAAAATTGGCTTTTGTTCTTCCAGAATTTTTTACAAGAATACTTGCTCTTATTCCAGCTGACCGATTATAAAATGTTCCCGATGCATTGGTTTCTAATTTAATTGCAGCAACAAGATATTCATAACTTGTATTTTCACTCAGACATTTATCGGAATACATAGTCGTTTTCACATTATTGCTAATTATTTCAAACTTTCCTGATGGCAAAGTTCTTCTCATAACAGAATATCCTTCGGTTGCTTCAGTTGATGCTGTCCATTGCAAATTCACATTGCCACTTGATTCTGTTACCATTAAACTGGTTGGAGGAATCACAGGAAGCAAAGTCAAACTTGGGTCTCCTAACAATGAAACGTGTGCAGGTCTGTACGGAGAGAACAATGGATTTCCTTTATAAATTGTCTGATGATTATTGGTAATGAATGTACTGTATCCAATCGTTTCACCCATGGACATATGCTGAATATACCATGAAGGTCTCCCAGCCCATGCGCATGTTAAAATGCTACCACTTCCTAATGCAGATCTTAGAAAATTATTCTGAACATCCCAATCTCCGAAGTAGGAACCGAACAAAAATGTAAAAACACCTTGTAATGAATCTTTTGCCATATCCGGTGTACTTGAAATTCCTCCTGCACCTTGATACCAACCTCCACCAGATCCATAGGCTAACAAATAAGATTGTTGTAGTAATCTATCTCGAAATGCTTCGGATTTTACACTGTCTGGTCCAACCAACACTGTATAGTTTTTATATCCTGAAGATCCAAAATATTCTCCAGCGAAGTTAAAATTATCCTGAACTATCGCTCTTCTAACGGCTCTTGTTTTTGCAATACGATGTAAGTGATCTTTATTCAGATAACTTTTTAGTAATTGAATTTCAGATTTTGTAAATGCAGGCATATTAAAAAAATCTACTCTTCCAACTTCAAATTCTAAATCGGAAGGTATAAGGTCATTATCCCACTTTTCATCTCCAATAATATTTTTGTTTTCAGGTCTTGCAGGAGTTGTATTATTCACAAATTCATCTGTCCAAAATCCATTAATGTCAGCATAAAAATTATCACATACCCAAGCTCCTTCATGATCTGAATGACCATCCCAACGTGTATTACCGCTATACGGGACTGCAACATGACCAATAATAAAAATTGTTGTTATGTTTGGGTCTTTGTCATATTCTTCCCAAATCATGTCTTTAACTTCCAATGCAGTTTTAGTCTGAGGAACCTCGAGCACTTTTACGCTCCATGTTTCATTTGCTAAATCTTCTTTAAGCGTATTTAACTCTGTTTCGATTCCACTTTTAATTCTTGCATCTACCAATAATAGAATCGTTTTTTTCAAAGCTACCGCTTCTACTTTAATTCCACCATATAAATAGCTTTCTGAAAAAATACTTCCAGCTTTTCTTCTAATTCTATATTCATAAGCTTTACCAACTTTCACAGTTGTATCTGAAAATTGATTCGCAGAAGCAGGCAAGGTTGCTATGGGTAAAATCGGCCAGGTTTTTTCGTCCTTCAATTTTCTGTATATAGTAAAACTGCTATCATCTGTTTGTTTTTTCCATTTTAAATTCAGGGAGTTGCTTTGTGAATTCACTTCAGCCCACGCCATTACAGAATTTAATAAAGAATAGTTCTGTGCAAATGAGGCTTTTATACATAGGAAAAATGCAAGTATGAGAATTTTATTCATCATCTATAAATGGTTTAATCTGCAAAAATAAGTGAATTGAATTATAATATTATGAATTAAAATAAGCTGAGAAAAACCATCAGTATCTTCGCCCGATGAAGACTTATATTACAGTTACTTCCCTTCGTGAGAAACTCGATCAACTCCATGAAAAAAACCAAAAACTTGCATTTGTGCCAACTATGGGCGCACTTCATAATGGTCATTTAAGTCTTATTAAGAGTGCCAGTCAATATGCTTCAAAAGTATGTGCCAGTATTTTTGTGAACCCTACTCAATTTAACAATCCAGATGATCTTGCGAAATATCCCCGAGCGCTGGAAGAAGATAAAAAAATGCTTTCAAGTGCCGGTTGCAATTATCTATTTGCTCCAACCGTAGATGAAATTTACCCAAAGGGAATTTCTAATAAAGTTTCCATTGATCTAAAAGGTATGGATAAAGTTATGGAAGGTCAATTCCGTCCTGGTCATTTTGAAGGAATGTTACAGGTTGTTAAAAGATTGCTTGACATTGTTCAACCACAGTTTCTTGTAATGGGTCAAAAAGATTATCAGCAGTTTAGCTTGGTCAATCAAATGATTATTCAGTTAAAAATTCCAACACAATTAATTATTGCGCCCACGATTCGTGAAGAAGGCGGTCTTGCAATGAGTTCTCGAAACCAAAGATTGACTTCAGAAATGAGAATTAAATCAGCAATTTTATTTAAAGCACTCTCTTACGCTAAAGAAAATATACAAACAACAAACCTACAAAAAATTATTAAGGACTGTACTGAAAAGATTGCTTTAGAAGGATTAAAACCTGAATATTTTGAGATTGTAGATGCTACTTATCTTTCTTCCGTTAAAGAATTTAATCCTGATCAAAAACTGGTTGCCTGTGTAGCAGCCTGGGCTGGGGAAATCAGACTTATTGATAATATTATTCTATAAAGCTTTAAATAATTACTAAATGCTATTAAAGCTATAAATGCAATAAATAATAGTGTATACTTTTAATAAAATGTTGAAGCTTATAATTATTGAAAATTTTATGAATGAGTAGTAGACTAACAATTCTGTATTATCACTTCAATTCTCAATTTCCATTCTCCCAAACATAATTCTCCTTAAATCTTTCTCTTACCATCTCGTTATACGACTCTCGAATTATTCACTCAATCGTTCTATTGACAATTATCATATATAAAATATTCAAATCTGAAAAATTTACGATCAATGTTCTGCTAAATAATTGATCTTCAATTATTTGACTATAAGATTAAGTAGATATTCAATGATTTTAAGCTCACAGACCTAAATTCTTAGAGCAAAAAAATTATCTCATTATTCTGAGATAAATATTGAACTTTTAACCTAAAAAAGCCCTTATATAGGCAGTTTTTTAATTTTAACTAACTTTGCGTTATGTTGCTTCAGTTTTTTAAGTCTAAGATTCACAGAGCTACGGTTACCCAAGCCAACCTTAACTATGTTGGTAGCATAACTATAGACGAGGAATTAATGGCCGCTGCCAATCTATATGAAGGTGAGAAGGTGCAAATTGTCAATAATAATAATGGTGAGAGATTTGAAACCTATGTTATAAAAGGTGAAAAAGGCTCACGAATGATTTGTCTTAATGGGGCTGCAGCCAGAAAAGCAGAAGTTGGTGATATTATTATAATTATTTCTTACGCTATAATGACCCCTGAAGAGGCCAAGACCTTCAGTCCAATATCCATTTTTGTGGATGAGCAAAACAGGATTAAAAATCTATAATTTTGCCATCCTTACTCAAGTTACTTCAATTTTTCTTATTTCTTGTACTTGGGGTAGGAATAATGTATTGGGTTTATATCCGACAAGACGCGTCTTATCAAGCTTATTGTATTCAAAATTCAATTCCAGCTGAAGATTGCATTCTTTCCAAAAAACTATGGAATGATTTGGTGAATGTAAAACCCATATTTTTAGTTATTATTTTAGTGGCATTTCTTATCAGCAATTATTTTCGATCACTTCGCTGGAGAATGATTTTATCCTCGATTGGATATAACGTGAAAGAAGTAAATTCTTTAGGACCAATACTGGTAGGCTATTTTGCCAATCTGGGATTACCTCGTAGTGGTGAGTTCATCCGGGCTGCACTTTTAACTCGATATGAAAAAATTCCGATTACAGTTTCTGTAGGAACTGTTGTATTAGATAGATTGGTTGATCTGGTTTCCATGTCAATAATAATTACATTTACTGTTCTTACGCAAACGGATACTTTCGTTCGATTATATCAAGAACACCTTTCACATATTCCCATTATTCAGCAATTAATTATTCCTGTTTCCGGAATTCTTTTTCTCGTGGTAACTTTTCTTACACGGAATATTTGGAAGCATTGGAAATTTATTCAATTGCTAAAATCAAAAATCACCGGATTTCTGTCTGGTTTATTAGCCATTCGAAAAATTGAAAACAAACTGAAATTTCTTTTTTACACCATAATGATTTGGGTTTGGTTTTTCGTAATGATGTACGCTTCTCTAAAATCATTTGGACCCACATCTCAATTAAGTATTTCAGCTGCTTTGGTCATTTATGTATTTGGATCTTTGGGAATGTTGGTTCCAACTCCCGGAGGAATGGGATCATACCATTTTCTCGTTATTTTGGCTTTGTACTATTTTGGAATTCATGAGGTTGAGGCCTTTTCATTTGCAAATATTTCTTTTTTCAGCGCTCAATTTGCTACCAATATTATTTTGGGAATTAGCGCTTTAATTACCTTGTATATTTACAATCGAAAACCGAAACATCTTGTTTAATAAAATTCTATTTGCATTTTGAATATACCATTAAACGAAGTTTGTCATTTTCTTGAAGAAGTAGCGCCACTTCATCTACAGGAAACGTATGATAATGCAGGGTTAATCTGCGGAAACCCCAACTGGGATATTAAAGGCGCTTTAATCTCTCTCGATGCTACTGAAGAAGTAATCGATGAAGCGATTCAAATGAATTGCAATCTTGTTATTAGTCACCATCCAATTGTATTTAAAGGCTTAAAATCTTTTCAGGGTTTACATTACGTCGAACGTGCGATAATAAAAGCCATTAAAAATGATATCGCCTTGTATTCAATACATACAAATCTCGACAACGTATTATACAATGGTGTTAATCAGAAAATAGCGGATATACTGGGATTAACAAATGTTCAAATTCTATCTCCAAAGTCTTCTGCAGAGCCAAAAATAGGATCCGGTGTGATTGGCGACCTAAAAAGCTCTTTGCCTATCCAAGATCTTTTAGAATTGCTAAAGATAAAATTTAATGGGAGCAGTATTCGCCACACACGTATTACAAAAAATCATATTCAAAAAATTGCTATATGTGGAGGTTCCGGTTCATTTCTAATACCGTATTCAATTCGCTCTGCTGCTGACGTCTACATTACTTCTGACATAAAATATCATGAGTTTTTCGAGGCCAATGATCAATTGATACTTATAGATATAGGTCACTTTGAAAGTGAGCAGTTTACAATCCAACTTTTATTTGATCTGATTTCTAAAAAATACCCTAATTTTGCAGCCCATTGTACAAAAACGAACACAAATCCTGTACAATATTTTTAAAATATGGCAAAAGCAACAGTTGAAACAGAAATTCCAATCTCCTTAAAGTTAAGAACCCTTTATGAGCTTCAACTAATTGATTCTGAGATAGATAAAATCAAAGTTCTTAAAGGAGAGCTTCCTATGATTGTAAGCGATTTAGAAGATGAAATTAGCGGATTATCTATTCGTGAAAGCAAACTTCAAACCGCCATATCAGACCTTGAAAAAGAAGCCGGAAACTTCAAGACATCCGTTAAAACGGCTGAAGATTCAATTAAAAAGTATGAAAAACAACTCGATGGGGTTAAAAACAATCGAGAATACGATGCTTTGTCAAAAGAGATCAATATGCAACGACTTGAAATTCAGCTTCTTGACAAAAGAAAAAAAGAGGTTGATGAGCAAGTAAAGACCAAAAAAACGAGTCTCGACGGAATTAAAGATCGTCTTAAGGCCAAACAAACGGAAATGGACGAAAAAAAGGCTGAGCTTGAAAAAATCATTGAAAAAACAGATAAAGAAGAATCGACGTTAAAGAATAAATCTGAAAAAGGCCGTAAAAAAATCGAAGCCAGATTACTACATGCTTACGACACTATCCGAAAAAGATACCGTAATGGATTAGCTGTTGTAACTGTTAAAAGAAATGCTTGTGGTGGTTGCTTTAATCAGATCCCTCCTCAGGTTCAATTGGAAATAGGACTTAATAAGAAAATCGTTGCTTGCGAGCATTGCGGAAGAGTTCTAGTCGATGAGTTAATTCTTTCTGTAGAAGAATAATTCTATTTTTTATTGTTTCCTTTACCGGCCAATACTTCTACGCTCTCTGTATTGGATTGTATCCTAATTCAATTTATCTTTGTTGAGTATTAAATGTCAATTTATTTATTCTTCAATTCATTCTACATTTTCAATAGTTTGAAAATTATAAATTTGTATATGCACGTCCTTCCCAATGCAATCGAAGATCATTTATTAAATTGTCAATTTCCAATTTTCAATTTTCAATTAATAATTTATGTTGTTTAAAAACATCGACCAACTAAAGAAAAAACAAAAATCATTTCTTCAGTTAAAAACCATAAATAGCATTGAAGATGTTGATGCTTTAAGTGAATTATTGAGATATCATGAACATAAATACTACATAGACAACGACCCACAGATTTCAGATTACGAATATGATCAACTGTATAAATTACTTGAAGAAGCAGAAACCAGAAATCCTCTATGGACAAAATCTGATTCTCCAACTCAAAGAGTATCAAGTGACTTAACGAATTCACTTCAATCCGTAGAGCACCTTTCACCCATGCTTTCTCTCGATAATACTTACAATCTGGAAGATCTCATAGAGTTTGATAACAGAATCAGAAAAATATGTGCGATTCCTGAAGGGAATAATGTTGAATATCTTGTTGAACCAAAATTTGATGGTGGATCGCTTTCTGTTGTTTATGAAAACAATCAGTTAGTACGCGCTGCTACACGAGGTGATGGTATAAAGGGTGAAGAAATGACGTTGAATGCAAGAACTATTCGCTCACTTCCATTGTCTGCTGACTTTAATAGTTTGGGTATTTATAAAACAGAATTGCGAGGAGAAGCATTAATACGTAAAAATGTTTTTGAAGAAGTAAATAAATCAAGAGAGACAGATGGTCTTCCACTTTTAGCCAATCCACGAAATGCTGCCACAGGTGTTCTGCGTGTTAAAGATCCTAATGAAACCGCAAGTAGAAAATTGGATATTTTTATTTTTCAATGGGGTTACGCTGCAGATAAAAATGGAAACAATAAAATTCCTGAATATAAAACACAATCTAATTGTACCAAAACTTTAGGTGAGCTTGGATTTAAGGTAGCTAAACTTGAAAATAAAGTTTGCAAAAATATTCAAGAAGTTCACAAGTTTATTACTACCTGGGCAGAGAAAAGAGATAGCTATCCATTCGAACTAGATGGTATGGTTGTAAAATTAAACGATCTTGCTCTTCAGGAAATATGCGGTTACACTTCGCATCATCCACGTTGGGCTGTTGCATATAAATTTCAGGCTAAGCAAGCAAGCTCAACTTTATTACATGTAGAATTTCAGGTTGGAAAAGTTGGCTCTATAACTCCTGTTGCTAAAATTGAGCCTGTACAGCTTGCCGGAGTAACTGTTAGTTCGATCTCATTACACAATGAAGATTTTATTCGAACAAAAGATATCTGGCTTGGAGATACTGTATTGGTCGAAAGAGCAGGAGACGTAATTCCTTATATTGTAAAATCATTTCCTGAACAAAGAAAAAAATCTGCTAAGCCTATAGAATTTCCAAAGAACTGTCCATCCTGCAACACAAGTTTACTTCGCGAAGAAGACAATGCTGCCTGGATATGCCCTAATTCACAATGCCCTGCTCAGCAAGTTCAAAAACTGATTCATCATGTATCTAAAGATGCTATGGATATAGATGGACTTGGCTCTTCCTTAATAGAAAGGTTTTATGACTTGGGCATCATTAAAGATATGTCTGACATTTATCGACTTGATTACACTAAGATTGCTCAACTTGAAGGTATGGGAGAAAAATCAGCCGATAAGTTACGTTTATCCATAGAAAAAGCAAAAGCAAATCCAATTCATAGATTCTTACATGGACTTTGCATCCATCACCTGGGTAAAAAAATAAGTAAACTCATTGCAGAAAATCTAGATTATGTTCCCAATCTTCAGAACTGGACAATTGAAAACTATACGAATATCAAAGATGTTGGCCCTGTAGTTGGACAGAACATAATTGATTTCTTTGCAGACAAATCTAACTTAAAAATGATTCAAACCATGGAAAGTCTTGGTGTCAATCTTCACCAAAAGACAGAAGATAAACCCAAACAATTGACCATGGATGCAATTTTTTCCGGTAAGACAATTCTTTTCACCGGAACTCTCAGTAAAATGGGTCGAAAAGAAGCAGAACAACTTGCTGAAAAAAATGGTGCCAAAGTATTATCGGCTGTAAGCGGAGCTCTAAATATTCTTGTTGTTGGAGAAGATGCCGGAAGCAAATTATCCAAAGCAACAAAATTAGGAACCGTTGAAATATTAAAAGAAGATGAGTTTTTAGAAAAAGTAGGAAAAAACGATTTGCTCTGAAAATCTGACTCACGACTCGCGATTCATTCATAATTCATAATTGATAATTACCTAACTATCGTCACATCCCCACTCAAAGTAATCTCTTTCCCATTCCCAAATCTAACACTTGCTATCCAAACAAACACTCCGGGATTTACTTTCTGATTGTGAGATGTTCCATCCCATCCTTCATTAGGATTGTTGGTTGGGAAGTTTTGTTTTTGCCAGAGAAGTCCTCCCCAACGATCATAGATGCTTAGCAAGTTTATTGTTGCTCTTGTTCCATTGTCGTACAATGTGAATCTATTATTTCCGTCAATGCTGCTTGGGTTGATAACATTGGGAGCATATATTTCAATGTCTTCATCGATGATGATGAGTAATAATTTATAAATAGAATCACAGCCGTTTATATCTCTGTATGATTCCTGATATGTACCTGATTGATTATAAGTCTTTAGATTTATAGGCCATTGATATTTTGTGTTAGTTGTGATGGTGTCGGATTTTTCAAAGTCGGGATGGATGGTGAGATTGAGTGTTAGAGTTGAGTCACAACCCTTGCTTGTATTATATTTTGCTTGATAGATTCCAGATTGATTGTATATTGTGTTGTTGGATGGCCAGTAATATTCTTTGCAATCTTGTGCAGTAATTTTGTTCTTGAATGATGGATGAATGGTTAGATTTAGTTGATGTGTTGAATCGCATCCGTTGATGTTGGTATTCTTGTTAGAATATGTTCCTGATTGTGTATAGATCTCATTATTCCAGATGAAGGAATCACAAGATGATTTGTTTTCGATTATTTTTTGAGAGAGAATTGATAGTGTTAGATTAATTGTGGAATCACAGCCAGTATTATTCATAGACTTGATTGTATAATTTCCAGCTTTATTGTATGTAGTACCTAATATGCTGATGCTATCGCAAACAGATAAATTAATATTGCTTAAAGAATTCTTGTTGATGGTAAGATTGAGTTGAATGGTACTATCACAATTGCGTTGTGTCAACCCTTTATATTGATATTGTCCTGATTGTGTTATGGCTTGTCCATTCCAAGTATATGATTCGCAAGATTTGATGCTTATACTTGTATCGTAGGCTTGATGAATTGTTAGATTAAGAATGCTAATGCTATCACATCCTAGACTGGTACTTGTTGTGTCGCGATAGATTCCTGATTGTGTTAGATTCTTATTCTTCCAATTGAAATTGATGCAAGAATTAATGAAAGCTGTGTTGGTGTTGCTTCTATTGATGGTAAGATTAAGTTGAGCGATGCTATCGCAGCCTTGAATGTTCTTGAGCGTGTCGTAGTATATTCCCGATTGAGTAAGAAGTATATTATTCCAAGCGTATTGATCACATGAGATCTGTGATAAGCTTGAACGGTTATTGGCAATATTGAGATCTAAACTTACTATACTATCACAACCATTAATAGTTCTGAAAGTATCAAGATAGATTCCAGTTGTTGTGATGAGTCGTCCATTCCAATTATAGGATTGACATTCCGTAATGTTGATGGATTCTCTTACTAAGGTATCAATCGTAAGATGAAGTATGGTTGTGCTATCGCAGCCATTGATGGTATTTGCTTGATGTGTGTAATCTCCTGATTGATTATATGTGTTTCCATTCCATGTATAGGAATTGCAAGATGACTTATATTGATCGATGAACTTGGAATTATGAATAGTAAGTGCTAAGTTAGTTGTACTATCACAACCATTGATATTGTTGGTTATATATGAATAGCTTCCAGATTGCTTTAAGATCTTCCCATTCCAAAGGATGCTATCACATGAGGTTGCTGATGTATTCTTCAGATTTGAATTCTTAATCTCTACATGAGCTATAATTGTACTATCACAACCATAGGAAGTATTGAATAAATAAGTCTTAGTTCCTGAATTATAGAATGTTGTATCTATTAATCTGATTGAATCGCAAGACGAATAATACAGATCTTGCAAGACAGAATCTCTTGCTTCAAGATCAAGTATCGCTACTTCTTGATCACAACCTAATGCATTCCTAAGAATGTAGTAATACTTACCTGTCTTCGTATAAGTAGAATCTTTATACTTATATCCCTTCGACTCGCAGAATACATCTTTAATCTCTGTTACTACAGGGAAGTCAATCCATTGGGATATATTATCCTTGTAATCACATTCCAATACTTTAAAGTCCTTACCATCGAATGTCCCACCACCTAATCGACTGGTGTTGACAACCATGAATAATTGCTTTATTCCGGAACGTTTCAATGTAAAGATCTGATCTTGCAAGGTATCACCTGGCTTTAGATCCTTAAACATTAATATTGAATCAATCGCAATTCCTCCCTTCTCAGGATCTCCATCATAGAATGTCACACGCCATCGATCTCCACTTGATCTTGATGCATCTTTCTTATTATACAGATCAAAGTTTAATACGAATTCATCCTTCACTGGATCATAATTCATACAATTCATCCTTCCCCATAAACTAGCTGCAGCTACTTTATACATTCCATTGGAATCAAGTAAGGATTCTTGTTGCATAAAGTTATTGTACTTGCCATTCATGTATGTCGCTTGATTCTTGGGGTATTGTGGAACTGTTAGGTCGTCGTTGATGTATAAAGGGTTATAGGCGTATTGATTCCAAATGGGGCGGGCGGGCGCCCATTCTTGGCCATCGGGTCCGCCAAATACAGTTAGTTTACTAATTATAGAATATCTAGTAATTTCTGGATTACAGGTTATACAGATCTTAGATGATCCTGAATTATCTATATCGGCAATTGTACAATTCTCATTCGTAGTAAAAGAAAAGCAAGTCTTACTATCTATTATAGTAGGAGGATTTGTACTTCCATCAATAATATATAGCAATGAATCTCCTCGATGCATTAATTCAGGTACTCTATCGCCATTGAAATCAAAAGCGGAGACACCAGAATAAGAATTTGCATCATCTATCTTGATTGACCATTTTAGGTCTAATGCAACATTATTATTGTATTCGTAACAATCAATTGCATCATATTTTGACAGTAAGATATTTGGATTACCATCCCCATCTATATCTGCAATAGTTGGCGTGCCAATATGATTAAGATTTGTGTAATTATTATAGCTTGCTAGTAGAGTTAGAATATTATTTATAATAGAATATACATAAAGAATGTGAGATCCGAATTCATTAGAATGAGCCACAATTACATCCAATTGTCCGTCCTTATTAATATCAGCAACACTAGTTCTTCCATCTAAGTATTGTCCATTAACTTGTATATTTAAAGGAGTTATAGTATTTCCCACTTTATTATTCAGATTAGTTAGTTTAATTTTATAAATACTAAAACCAGCTGCTAACTCTAGATCAGATTGATCTTGATCCAGTTGTGCTGCAACGGATACTTGATGAGAAACAAGCATTGTAAGGTCACTTCCGCCAATGCCATACTTATCATCCCCATCAACCAGCAATACTCCTGTCTGTGCATTAAATACCTGATTATACACGTATAATTCAGGGAGGCCATCTTGATTAAAATCAGTTATCCCAAGTGTCGGATTTTGATTGCCTATTGCAACATTATGATAACGCTCATTAGAAATCCACAACAATTGTCCAATAATATTATAGCATACAATCTTGGAATGATTGGGAAAAACATTAATTGAATTATCTGTGCATAATAGTATCTCTTTAAGCCCATCATTATTTACATCTGCTACTAATACGTTAGGATTATCATCACTAGCTTGCTTTAGTGTAATGAATTTATTTTTTATAGCACCCGTTCTTGAATCTAATATAACAATTTCATTAGTTGTAAAGGATAAATTTTCAGAAAATGTTATTATCTCTGGGATGCAATCATTATCAACATCAACAATAATTGCTGATTGGTCTGTTAAAACTTTAACATCTGATTCCCATTTTTTTTCAAGAAATATATTGGGCTTATTAAACTTCTTTAAAATATAACAATTAGTACTGTCTAGATTTAACTTGACGCAATTTGTATCTTGAGCAAATACACATTGTATGTAAAAGCTAATTGAAATAAAAAATCTAATTCTATTCATTACGTTTTAAGAATATTGCTGGGAGCAAATACTCCCAGCAATATAATTGATTTATAACTTAATGAATTTGACAGATTTGATTTGTCCAACTGAATCCTTGTATTTTATATAATACACTCCTTGTGCATTATTGAATTTCATCCTTAATTCAGCTCCTTCAAATCTGCTAGCTTTAATTAAAATACCTGTCGAATTATAAATTTCAAAATCCGTCACCTTTAAATTTGATCGAAGCAGAAATTCATCTGCAATAACTGGATTAGGTACAATAATCAATTCATTATCTTGACTCTCTGAATTTGAATACCTTAACCTTCCTTCTAGATCCCGTGGGCAATCATCAGGTCTGTCAACATAATAAATCTTATAACAATTAGTTCCTGTCCCACAAGCACAACTAAAAGGAACATCACATGCTAATAGAGTTATTGTAACATCCTCATTAAATGGGCCAAGCGGATTAACAAAAGGCCCAGATACATCAGTTGTGTTTCCTAATGCACGAAAGCATGGAAATCCACCACCTTTGGTTATAAAATTCACAGAATAATTTCCATTATTAAGGCAATTAATCCTTTCAATATAAGCTTCAAAATTACAATTGGGATTATTGGTGCAAGGCTTAGGTGGGCATATTGTAAATCTAACAATACAATCTGGCATTCCGTTAATATAGTATTGCAATCTTAAAGTAATACAACTTTGTGTAATAGCTCCACCAGGCAAGTTAGTGTATTGAAAACCAAAATCACGATCAAAATTTTCGCCAATAATCCTGAATTTGCTACCCGTAGGAGGATTGCCTGCAACTAAAAGATCAAAAGTCCAAGTATTGCCTGCAACACAATTTATATTGGTAATCTTTGTCTTCGCAAAAACTGGACAACCAGAACAATAATCTGGTGGAGTAATATAGAAAGTATCAGCACAATGATTATAATTTAGAATCAATGTCCATGGCCCTTCTTGAATATAAAATGGACCAAGAATATGCAATCCATTGCCATAACCATTCTGATTTAAGAAGGATCTTCCTGATTCACCAGAAGGTGGATCATCCAATTGACGCTCTAAAGTCCAATGTAAATTATCAGCATCTTGTATTGTAAAGTCAACATAATAATAATCATCAGAATAATTAAAATCATTAGGATTATTTCTGTGGCAACCACCAACGATAATATCTACCTCTGGTATTACAAAATCATCGAGACAGATTTCAATGGCATTCGTTGGAACATCAGGTAAGAAATCATTATTAGCATTCTTGAATTTAAGATAAGCTATGACATCTCTGCAACTTGGATTAGGTGATTGGAAATCTGATTTTACTATTCTAAAGCTGAAGGTTTTATTCGTTGTATTAATTGATTTACCATAAATATTGAAGCCAGGGACTGTAAAGTCATCGAAAATTGTATAACCGCCGTTAATTGTAGGCAAAGTGTAATTTCCTTTTATTGAAATGCTATCTCCTTGGCATGAAACAATTAAATCATAACTTGCTTCTGAAATACTGGCTGAACCGTAGCTTCCACCTCCACACGACTCACATATACCATCAATATAAACATATCCAAAGTGACCACCTCCTAGAGGATCTCTTCCACAATCTGCTGCAGTAATGCTTAAAGTTGCAATATTTCCAATTTCACTCTTAGGTATGTGAAATCTATGACATGTCCATCTAGTATATTTTACGAAGTCATTTTCTTCATAACATAAAGAATCATAAGGATTACAGGCTAACAATCCTCTATCTATTCGATCTGCAGGAAAATTCGAACCATCAAAACAAAGATTACCACTCGAAGCAAGGTCGCATTTAATACTAAAAAATGGTTGATTATCATTATGGTTAGTAGTTGGGTTCTCCAAAACTGCTGAATACCAGATAGTAAAGTTTCTTGTTGCTTCAGTTACTTTGAATCTCTTTCTTAATCGATTAATATCTCCTGCATGATTACAATCACCTTGACTGCTACAATGGCTGTTTTAAAGAAATGAGTATTCCCCAAATTTAACTCTTGGTTCATTTGTCAATGGATCAGTACCTAGTGCAGAGATTTGAAACCTATTCACTTGTTGCATATTTGCGGACGTAAATACAACAGGAGTTCCATTTATTTTTGGATCACAAGTTGAACTACCAGATCCTGCTTTAAAATGACTAATAAATCCAGAATAATATACAATATCATCTTCAAACCCCCCATTATCGCACACAAGCGTATCCTGTCCACGCGTTATTCCAGGCATAAGCATCGAGATTAGAATGATGAATAAATTAATTAATGAAGATCGGAATTGAGGATGTTGGCAGCTTACGGTTGACGGTTGACGGTTGACGGTTCATATAGTTAAAAGGATTAAAATTAATGATTTTTTTCATAATTTACAATATCTGGGGAGTATGTAGAACATAATCTATGTTAATGAATAGAGCTTGATATGTTCACTAGAGAATGTTTACCGTCTTTCCCAAAAGACTAGACCTGTCAGGTGGAGTAATTGCTGCTTCCATAATTACAAAAATTGAGCTTAGACAAATGTACTACTTTGTAGTGTGATCTGTGAAGCTTTCTGCGATAATTTTTGAAAATTCAGGGTAAACCCTGATTGATTATATTAAATTTATTACGATCTAAATTACTTATTAAAAATAAAAAAAATACGAAGTTATTAAATGCGCAATCATAAGAATGCTGTTTTCGTTTTATTTTTATCCTCAATAGCCATTAAGCAAGTATTGAAACAATAGGCTAATTAATTTCCAAATCTAAGATAATGCTTAGTCTATTTCTAAGTTGTAAGATCTTTTCATGAGTAAGATCTCCAATTTTTTTTATCAATCTAATGTTATCAATAGCCCTTAATTGATCAATCATTATATCTGATGTCTGTTTTAGTCCAGACAATTCTGGTTCAAGATTCAACCTTAAGATGCTTGCATTGAGAGTAATATTAGTTGTTATAGGGCAAATTATGGTTGACGGATGCTGGACTTTATTCAATAAATTAGATTGTACAATTATCACAGGTCTTGTCTTTCCTGTCTCTGTCCCAATCTGTGGGTTTAAATCCGCTAACCATACTTCAAATTGTTTAAACACCATTTTCGATTTTTTCAAACTCTTTGAGAATTTTCATTGAATCAGAACGGACCAATTTTGATTCAATAGCTATATCTTGCTCAATCTGTTTTCTTTTTTGAATTAGGTTGTAACTATGAATCGCTTCATTGATATAAGTATTTCGAACTTTCTTGTAAGTGCTTAAGATTCTTTCAGTTTCTTGAAAGATCTCATCATCTAGTTTCAATAAAATTGCTTTCATTGTATATACAAATTGATAATACAAATATATATACATATTTATAATTTATTCAAAAAGAAAGTAAAAATTATAAGATTAATTTCTAAATAATTGATATTAAATTAGTTATACTTTACAATAAACTTTAAAATATAAAAAAAATTTATTCGAAGATTTGTAAATCGTCAATAAGGAATATTCAAAATTGCAGGACTAACTCGAAATTATCTTACAATCGTTACATCCCCTTTTAAAACAATCTTTCTTCCTTTAGGAGTTAATACATTAGCATACCAGACATAAACTCCAGGATTTAGCTTCACATTGTTACTAGTTCCATCCCATCCTTCATTAGGATTGTTGGTTGGGAAGTTTTGTTTTTGCCAGAGAAGTCCGCCCCAACGATCATAGATGCTTAGCAAGTTTATTGTTGCTCTTGTTCCATTGTCGTACAATGTGAATCTATTATTTCCGTCAATGCTGCTTGGGTTGATAACATTGGGAGTATAAATTTCAATGTCTTCATCGATGATGATGAGTAATAATTTATAAATAGAATCACAGCCGTTTATATCTCTGTATGATTCCTGATATGTACCTGATTGATTATAAGTCTTTAGATTTATAGGCCATTGATATTTTGTGTTAGTTGTGATGGTGTCGGATTTTTCAAAGTCGGGATGGATGGTGAGATTGAGTGTTAGAGTTGAGTCACAACCCTTGCTTGTATTATATTTTGCTTGATAGATTCCAGATTGATTGTATATTGTGTTGTTGGATGGCCAGTAATATTCTTTGCAATCTTGTGCAGTAATTTTGTTCTTGAATGATGGATGAATGGTTAGATTTAGTTGATGTGTTGAATCGCATCCGTTGATGTTGGTATTCTTGTTAGAATATGTTCCTGATTGTGTATAGATCTCATTATTCCAGATGAAGGAATCACAAGATGATTTGTTTTCGATTATTTTTTGAGAGAGAATTGATAGTGTTAGATTAATTGTGGAATCACAGCCAGTATTATTCATAGACTTGATTGTATAATTTCCAGCTTTATTGTATGTAGTACCTAATATGCTGATGCTATCGCAAACAGATAAATTAATATTGCTTAAAGAATTCTTGTTGATGGTAAGATTGAGTTGAATGGTACTATCACAATTGCGTTGTGTCAACCCTTTATATTGATATTGTCCTGATTGTGTTATGGCTTGTCCATTCCAAGTATATGATTCGCAAGATTTGATGCTTATACTTGTATCGTAGGCTTGATGAATTGTTAGATTAAGAATGCTAATGCTATCACATCCTAGACTGGTACTTGTTGTGTCGCGATAGATTCCTGATTGTGTTAGATTCTTATTCTTCCAATTGAAATTGATGCAAGAATTAATGAAAGCTGTGTTGGTGTTGCTTCTATTGATGGTAAGATTAAGTTGAGCGATGCTATCGCAGCCTTGAATGTTCTTGAGCGTGTCGTAGTATATTCCCGATTGAGTAAGAAGTATATTATTCCAAGCGTATTGATCACATGAGATCTGTGATAAGCTTGAACGGTTATTGGCAATATTGAGATCTAAACTTACTATACTATCACAACCATTAATAGTTCTGAAAGTATCAAGATAGATTCCAGTTGTTGTGATGAGTCGTCCATTCCAATTATAGGATTGACATTCCGTAATGTTGATGGATTCTCTTACTAAGGTATCAATCGTAAGATGAAGTATGGTTGTGCTATCGCAGCCATTGATGGTATTTGCTTGATGTGTATAATCTCCTGACTGAGTATATGTACTTCCATTCCAAGAATATGAATTACAAGATGATTTATATTGATCAATGATCTTGGAATTATGAATGGTTAGATCTAAGTTAGTTGTGCTATCACAAGCATTGATATTATTAGTTATATATGAATAGTTGCCAGATTGCTTTAAGATCTTGCCATTCCAGAGGATGCTATCACATGATATGGCTGATGTATTGTTTACATTAGAATTCTTAATCTCAATATGCGCAATGATTGTACTATCACAACCATAAGATGTATTGAAGAGATAAGTCTTGCTGCCAGAATTATAGAATGTAGTATCAATTAATCTAATAGAATCACAAGCTGAATAAAACAGATCTTGTATGACCGAATCTCTAGCTTCAAGATCAAGTATCGCTACTTCTTGATCACAACCTAATGCATTCCTTACAATATAATAATACTTACCAGTACTTGTATAAGTAGAATCTTTATACTTATAGCCCTGCGACTCACAGAATACATCTTTAATCTCCTTAACAATCGGAAAGTCAATCCATTGGGATATATTATCTTTATAATCGCATTCCAATACTTTAAAGTCCTTGTCATCGAATGCTCCACCACCTAATCGACTTGTATTCACAACCATGAATAATTGTTTAATTCCTGATCTCTTAAAGTTAAACATCAGATCATGTAATGTATCACCTGCAATAAGATCTTTAGTCATCAGGATAGAATCAATCACAATTCCACCATTCTCAGGATCTCCATCATAGAAGCTAATATGCCATCGATCTCCACTCGATCTTGATGCATCTTTCTTATTGATAACATTATAAGTGATTACATATTCATCCTTTAATGGATCGTAGTTAATACAAGTAATATCACCCAACAAGCTTGCTGCTGCAACTTTATACATTCCATTTGAATCAAGTAATGATTCTTGTTGCATGAAGTTATTATACTTCCCATTCATATAGGTTGCTTGATTCTTGGGGTATTGTGGGACAGTGAGATCGTCGTTAATGTATAGCGGGTTATAGGCATACTGGTTCCAGATGGGGCGTGCGGGAGCCCATTCTTGGCCATCTGGTCCACCAAAGACGGTTAATTTACCGAAATAAGCATTATTAATTGAACCACAAGTTATGCATATCTTAGAATGTCCAGAGTTATCAATATCTCCAATTAATGGAGCTTCATTACCTGTGCCAGATGTACAAACGAATTTGAAAATCAAATTTGGAGTACTTGTTAAAACTTCATAAATCTTAAATTCAGTTTCATCTCTATAGATAATTTCATTGAAGCCATCTCCATTCAGGTCAAATATTGAAATTCCAGCTCCTCCAGAAGAATCACTTGTCTGAATTGTCCAATCTAAATTTAAATTATTACTACCGTCATAATGATATGAAATTAGCTTACAAAAACGTTTTATAATAATTGAAGGATTTGTCAAACTACCAATCATACCTATTGTAGCAATACCAGTCCCAGAGTAATCATTTCCAGATATATTAGCAGTTGAAAGCAATGAACATAAACCGAAATTAAAAGTATATGCATAAATTATTGCTTGATTATTTATTCCTGGCGAGGTAACAACTACATCTAATCTTCCATCTAAATTAATATCAGCCACTGAAGTATAGCCATCTCTATAGTTTCCATTTATTGAAATATTATTAGTTGTCATAGAATTACCAACTTGTCCTATCTTGTTTATTATCTTTACTTTATAAATCGTAAACCCAGCCGCTAACTCTAAGTCATTCAAATTCTCATCTAATTGAGCAGCAACCGAGACGCCATCAGGACTAAAATCTATAGTATAGTCACGCCCAATTCCATCAGACCCTTCACAAAGCAGTACACCTGTTTGCCCATTAAAAATTTTATTGTTGACATATACTTCTGTATTACCATCTTGATTAAAATCAGCCAATCCAATAGCTCCCTCGGGCATATCTCTTGTTTGATTATATATATCGACTCTTCTGTCTGAGACCCATAATTGGCTACCATCTAAATGTAAGCAGACCAACTTACCTTTAATATTATTTGGATTAGGGTTGAAAATTGTGGCTAAAACAATAATTTCTAAGATTCCATCTCGATCTATGTCTGCAATTGCAAATTTAGATAATGTGGGACTTACAATTGGAATTCTAATCTTACTTTTTAAAAGCCCTGTCTTTGAATCCATAAAATTTATACTATTAAAATCCTTGTCTAATATAATAATTTCTGGAATACAATCATTGTCAATATCGGCAAGATTTGGAACTTGATAATTGTATATAGTATCTTGAGATTCTATCTTTTTTTCAACAATTATTTTTGATTGTACGACTTTCTTAATTACTTTGCAAGTAGTTGAATCAATTTCACTACAATTAAATATTTGTGAATGTATAGTTTCAACCCTAAAGACCAAAGAAGCTACAGCAACGATTACTACTTTTCTTCTATTTATTAGATTTATAATATATAAGATGAATTTATTCATGTTAAGGTAAATAGCATAGCAATACTTTACAATTGCTATGCTATTTTGAATTTTTAAAGTTTGATAAATTTGATTACTTTAACAACCCCTAATTCATCTTTGTAATTAATAAGATAAACTCCAGGCACTAAGCTCATATTTATTTCATAAAACTTTGAGCTAAACTTAGCAGTTATGATTTTCTTTCCATTTAAGTCAATTATTTCAATCTCTGTTGACTTTAGTTTTGAATTAATTCGAATCACATCTTCTTGGACAGGATTTGGTGTAACCTCTAATTCACTTGAGACTTCAAAACCTAAATCTTTGTCAGAAACTCTAAATTCTAAATTATTACAATCAGGTTGAGGAATATAAATTGTTTTAAAACAATCTGGAGGATTACCAGTGGGGCAGGTACATGTCGTAGTATTGCTAACAAATAAAGTCAATTGAACATCATTATTAAACGGCCCATACTGCCCATTAACCGGTAAAGTCCCGCAGACAGGATTATTTACTCCATCAACGGATCGAAAACATAAATTATTAATACTATTTACATTTAAACTAAAGAAAAATTGATTATTTATGCAAAATATTTCTCTCAAATAAGCTTTAATATCACATCCATTACCATTAACACAAGGCTTAGGAGGACATACGATAAAGTTAGAAACACATTCTAACACATTAATGTCTTGTAATCTAATCATAATACAATCCATTCCTACAGAACCAACTGGTATAGTATGTGTCACTCCGTAAGGATAATTACCAGCATTATTGATTGAAAATGATCCTGGGTTATTATTTGGCACTGGTACAAAAATTTTGTATGACCAAGTATTATTGTTATAATTACATTCAATATTAAAAATCTTTGCATTCCTAAAAGTTGGACAACCTGAACAATAATTAGGTGGATTAATATGATATGTATAAACACAATGTCGGACTCTAATCGTCAAAGTCCATCCTCCTTCTTGAATCATTAATGGACCTAAATTAATCGTTCCATCACCAATCCCAGTTTTAATAATATACTTACCTGCTTCTCCAGGATAAGGATCATCTAACTCCCTTTCCATTGTCCAATTATCGTTATCAAAATCACTTAAATTAATTTGAACATAATAATAATCATCGGACATTTGATTTACGGTATTATTATTTTGACAGGAGCCAGTCACTACTTGAATTTCAAATTTTATAAAATCATCCGCACATATTTCTATTTCATTACTTATAACAGGAGGCAAAGTGTCTATGCCTTTATTGAAATAAAGTCTAACATAAAGGTCTTTACAATTAATGTTTTGAAAGTTTGATATTGGAATATCAAAACAAAATGTATGATGAATAGTATCAATACTTAAATTGTAATAGATAAAGTTAGGAATTTGAAAGTCATATAATCGCCATGTATCACATAACATTGGAAGAGTATAGTTTCCACAAATGGTTAAGGTATCGCCATTGCAGGTTTTATTACTAATTCCAAATCCCAAATTATTAATCGATTCATCATAGAGAAAAGCGTTACTATTTGAATACTCATCACATGCCTCACAAAAACCATCAATATAGGCATATGCCATATGATTTCCGCATCCACAATCTGAAACAGTTATTTCAACTGTTGCTATATTGCCAATTTCAGATTCTGGAATTGTGATCGTATGACAAGTCCAATCTAAGACCTTCAAAGGATCATAATCACAATCTTGAATATTCATAGTACATTCTAGATCAGGTGAATCAAAACATATATCTGAATTTATAGCTAAATCACAAGATATACTAAAAAATGGCTGAGAATTAACATGTCCGTAAGGTCTTTCAAGAACAACCGCATACCACAAATTAAACACTCTGTTTGTTGAAGTTACTTTAAACCTTTTATATAATTTATTTGCATCATAATCGCCATTACAATCAGAAATATGACCAAACTGACTATTTATTTTTAATGATTTATTTCCAAACCTAACGGTAGAAATTCCAACTAAAGGATCAACACCTTTATTAGCAATTTCAAACCTTCGATTACTAGGTAAAGAACTAATATTCCATATACTTGGGTTGTTATTACCATCGAGTGGGATGCAAGTATTCCCACCAAATCTATAATTAGCATATGAACCAAAATAATACTTAAATCCATCCTCAAAACCCCCATTATAACAAATTAGTGTATCCTGTCCACTCGTTATTCCAGGCATAAAAAAGCTCATGATGAATAAATAAATTAAGTTACAAAATTTTATAAATGTAATTTGGGGGGGGGGGCAGAATTATATTCTGCAATTAGCGATTGAACTCGCCTTCGGGGAATAATTGTATAACTCATACTACATTGTTTTATAACAGAGCTTCCTCTGTCTGTTAAAAAAAAATAAACACCAAGGCACTTTGAAATAGGTTTATCTTTTTATCCAATTGCTACTCTTCTTCATCTATATCTGAGCCCTCTAAAAGCCCAAATGCTGCTTCTAACTATACAAAGATAACTCGAGCTACTCAGATTATCAATAAGGGAAAACACTGATTTTGAAAAATTCAGGGTATTCCTCAATGAATGCTGCTTAAATCGAGATTAAACTCTTGAAGTGCAAGAAGCTAATTCATTGTAGTTAAGAATTGAACAAGTTGATTTATAATATTTGCTTATAAATTTATTACTTTGACAACTCTCGACTAAAATAGTAACTTCTTTCTAGCCCCTACTGCTAGTTATTATTCTTTGTATCTTCGTAACAGAAATAGATATTTATGAAACTCAGGTTTTTATTATTAAATGTTGCCTTAATACTCTGTTCATCAATTGCTTCCTCACAATTTTGGAAGCTTAAACATTCCTTTTCTCCGCAACAGACCTTGCATAAAATTCGATTTCAGAATTCAAATTATGGTCTTGCTGTCGGAACCTTGTACAATGGTTCAACCAAAAATATTCATAGGACAATAGATGGAGGAAATACATGGCAAGATGTTAGCAGTGGCTATACAGGAACAAGATTCATGGATATCTTTTTTCTGAATGATTCTGTTGTATATATGAGTGGGAATGAGGGTCTAATAATTCGTTCATATGATGGTGGTCTGAGCTGGAATACTCTTAATACCGGAACAAAAGAGCAATTATGGAGTGTCTATTTTACGAGCGGTAAAATTGGATATGCCTGCGGTTCCAATGGTGTCATTCTATATACTATTAATGGAGGTAACGATTGGGAAAACGTATCTCCAGGCAAACCAAACTTATTATATGATATAACTTTTACTAATTCTGGAACTGGTTTTGCATCCGGATCGAATATTCTTTGGAGAACGGATGATGGCGGTAACAGCTGGCAGGAAGTTATTGACTTTCCATTTGAGAGACCTGCTGATTGGATAAGAAGCATCATGTTTGTTAATAAAGATTTGGGGTTTGCCTGTGCAGACATCGGAAGAATTTATAGAACTAAAGACGGTGGCAATAATTGGGAAAGGCTAAACTCTCCAATACAGGATCCTTTATTTGAAGTTGATTTTATAGATGAAAAAAATGGATTCATAACCGGATTTAACGGAACGATTCTTCGCACGATTGATGGCGGGGAATCCTGGGAAATTCAAAAATCGCCTTTAGGTACTGAACACAATTATTCTATAGATTTTGTAGATAAAGATCATGCTTATATATGTACTCATTTTGGTTCTGTTCTTCAAATGTTACCAACTGTAAACTCTAATAATCCATCTAAAGAAAATTACATAGTTCATTTAGGGAACAATCCTGTTGGAGATTATTTAGAAGTAAATTTACCCTCAGAAGGAATTAATGAATATGAAATTGTAAATATGTTAGGCCAAGTACATCTTAAGGGAGCACTAAATTCAACTGGAATTATTAATACATCAGAATTATCTTCAGGAAATTATTTATTCCATGCGATAAACAAAAAGATTGGATTAAATCAATCAAGAATTTTTATTAAGTTATAAATTATTTTAAAGCAAAAAATCATTCAAATGAAAACAAAAACAAATTGGTTAGCTTTACTAACAACACTTGTTGTAAACATGGGCCTGGGCATGCTTTGGTATGGAAAATTATTTAATGCACAATGGATGTCAGGTAATGGAATCTCTTTAGCAGGTGATAAAATGATGAAGAATGGTGTAGAAATGCCAATGAGCAATCTTCCTATGATCACAAATGTTGTTTCTTTGTTGGTATTTTCTTTTTTGATTAACTGGTTAGTAGAAAAGACTCAATCATTTACTTTTCAGTCTGGTGCAATTTTAGGAGGTGTAATTGGCCTCATTAACTTTTTTGGTATCTATACTGGAAATCGATTTGCTGGAAATCCAACAAGTTTATCAATGGTTGATGGCTCTTATACGCTTCTTCTTTTTGTTATTATGGGAGCTATAATTGGTGGTTGGAGAAAGTAATAATTTCAAAAAACAACCACAATCGTATTATCTAATTATACAAATTACTTACTTACATAAAAAGTAGGTAATAAAGGTTCTTATTATATAAAAAGAACTTACACATTAAAAACAATCTCAACCGTGGTTCCATTATTGAGATAGTTTACGCCGTGAGATAATTTATGAATCAGGAATACTCCTCTTCCGCCGCAACATTCGATGTTATCATCTAATGTTGGGTCAGGTACGCTATTAGGGTCAAAGCCTTCTCCTTCATCAGAAATTCTAAAGATGATACATTTTTTTGTACGTTTTAAATGCAGATAAACATACTTATTTTCGTCTTCACGATTTCCATGGATAATCGCGTTGTTAACTGCTTCTGTTACAGATGTCAGTACATCTCCAAAATAGTTATCATCAAGATGATACTTGCGGAATACTTCTTCAATGTAAGATGGTATTAAGCAGATATTATGAGTATTGGACGGAATTTTTATCATCCCTGTTTTTTCATCCCATGAAAATAATTCTCTACTAATTTTTTGTAGAAGGGACGTAGATCCGGAGAAACTTGTTGATACCATTCGACTTCCGCCTGCCTTTGTTTAAGGTACTCTTCAAGGCCTGGCGGAAATTTACGTGCAATTTTCGTACCAGTTTCAGACTGACGCTCTTCTTTAAATTCTCTTTCTCTTTCAGCTCGGTCAGATTCTAATAATCGGGTGGTTATTTCCTGATTTCTTCTTAAGGTCTCATTATCGAGTTGTTTGTTGACAAGTTGTTTTTCATTCTTGTTCATATCATCTATGGCCTTCTGTAATTCAGATGATCCATTTCCTTGTTCCTTCTTTTCTTTCTGAAGGTCTTCCAGCATTTTTCTGAGTTGTGCTTGCTTTGCTGCCATTTCCGCAAATTCCTTACTAGAACCACCCTGACCGGATTTTCCTTTTATCTGATCATGCATTTTCTTCATTTCTTCAGTCAAATTCTTTTGGCCCTCTGCAATTTTATCACTTGGAACCTTGCCTTTTTTTCCGGGCTTCGCTCCTTTCCCTGGCTTTTTGCAGGCTTTATTTCCGGGTTTATTGCAATTGGAATTGCAATCTTTTTGTTTTTTATTCATTGTCTCAGAAAGCATAACTGCGAGATCATTGAGGTTCTTCATAATCCTCCCTTGATTCACGGAAGCGTCTCGGTTATTTCTCTGTTCTAGTAATTCAATGGAAGTTTTAAAATTGCTATTTATTTCTGATACCTTCTCTGCAACAAATGATTGAATTTCCACCACTCTTTTGCTTAACGCCTCTAAAGTATCTTGTATAATTTTGAAATTGCCTTTTAATCTTGATTCTTCTTTAATAAGATTTGTAAATCGATTCGTCTGATTATCAGTTTTTGAAAAATCTGCTGTTAAAGCTTCTTGCTCAAATGAAACAGTAACCAAATTCTCCAGTAACTGCCTCAATACTTTAATATCCTCTTCTTGTTGTTCCTGATCACCACTTTCCATTTCCTTTTCCATCTGATCAGCCATTTCATTCATTTTCTCTGCTCCATCCTTTTGATCTTTAGAAGCTCCATCATTATCTTTTTTATCTAACTTATCTTTAGCGCCATCCGTTTTTTTCTTTGCATCCTCCATGTTTTTCTTCTGATCAGCAACCTTGTTAGACTTTTCTAATTCAGCATTCTTTTTCATGATATCTTCTTGCTTCTTCTTCAGTTCTTCCAATTTTTTGTTGATATCTTCCTGCATCTTTTTCAACTCTTCCGGAGAGTGTTCCTTTTTTTCGGTCTTCTCCTTGACCTCGTCCTGTCGATTTGCAAGTTCACGTAATTTTTCGATCTGATCTTTGATATTCTTTTCGACTTCCAGTTGCTTGAATAATTCCTTCAATCGCTCCATTTCTTTCTTGAAATCTTCGCTTTTGTCTTTCATCTGCTCTGACATCTCCAGAGCTTTATCCTTATTCAACTCTTGCATTAATTGCTGAATCTTGTCCATGAGATCCTTAATCTCATTTTGCATTGTTTCGTTGAATAAATTTTTAAGCTGTTCCTGTTTGTTTAATAATTTCTCATCAGGATTGCTGAATTGTTCTTGCTTGTTAAGGTTTTCGTTGAATTTCTTCTTGGCATTTTCAAATTGGTTCAGCAACTCATTTTGTTGATCCATTAATCTTTCAAGATCTTTTTTATTCTGCCACTCTATATCTTTCTTTTCTCTAATTTTTTCTCTAAACTGATCGATTTTTTCCTGCAATTTTTGGGCCTCAGATAAAGCATCTTCAAGTTCATCTTTGATTTCCTCATTATTTTTATCTTCTTCCTTTGCTAATTCTTCCGGACTAGCCAACTTTTTATCTAGTATAGAGCTCTTTGTTGATTTAGCTCCATTCACGCCATCATTGTCCCATACTTCAAAATAATAACTTATTTTCTCACCCGGTAAAATCCCAATCTCGTTGAGATCAAGTATATGTCTGAATACAGAAGATTTGTTTTTTTGTAGGTCTACTTTTACAGCATTTGTTTTAGAAATTTTTCCATCCTTAGCACTTACTGTATAATTTAAACGTAAATCTGAAAGCCCATAATCATCACTCGCATCTCCTGATAAATATATTATGGATGCATCAGTACTGTCTTCAAAATTTTGAACATTGATCTGTGGATATTGATCCGGAATAACTGCAATACTATATCTAAGAGAATCAAACTTTTCAAAATATTTATTTTTTAAGAATAATACATAAGGCTCGTCTTTCATTGCCTTGTAACTAAACTGAAACGAACTCTCTGCGCTTTGATGAAGTGGTTGTTTAGAAGATTGATTGCCGACTCTATAATACATTCCGTCTGTGTGTTGTGCATCCATTGTCCAAAGAATTTTAGTTCCTGCAGGAACTGTCATATCTCCAGAATTTTCAATAGATTCATCTTTAACACCAGTATAATCCGGGTAATCGATTCTTGCTCTCAAACTGCTTAAGACCGGATTCATTGCAACTTTAAGAAGGTAATTTTCAGAACTTATATCTCCTGAGACCAATTTAAAATTCTGTGCTTGTTGAACATTGTTAAAGACATAAGTAAACTGAGAAGAATTCTCTTTCTTCAATCTGTATTGTAATTGATCTATTTCTATAAATACTTCATTCGGCAATGCTGAGCCAGTTATATCAATTGATAATTTATAATCATCTCCTTGCGGTACCAATAATTCTTTTTCACTTAACTCAAATGAAAATGGTGCTGCTTTCTTAAACTCCTGGTCATTCTGTATGATTCTTTTTGTAGAATCCTTAATCATGCTGGGTGCAATTACAAAAATTCCCATAAGCAAGCTAAGAGGTATTAAAGCGAAGCGAATGTACTTCCTATTTTTATTGTAATCAATAGCTGATAGAATTGGAACGGGTTTTAGGTCATTGGCTTTTTGTTGAATGCTTGCTTCAATAAGTGATCTGTCTGTATAATTTACGGATTGTGATTTTAATTGTAAAACATTGAGTAACTTATCTTCAACATTACTAAAATGTTTACCAATTATAACTGCAGCTTCTTCATGGGAAATAAGTTTACCCAAATTGAAGTAACTCATCAAGGGTGTCGCTATCCACTTAAATGCGCTAAATGCCGATGCTCCTATAAACGTAAAAAAGAAAAACTTTCTAACATCCTTGCCAAAGTAAAACTGACCTTCCAGAACATTAAAAATCACAAAAACCAAGGTCATCAAACCGACGAAATACAAAGAACCTCTAATTAACTTATTGATATAAAACTTACGGGTAAATCCGTCCAGCTTCTGAATCAATTCCTCATAATAATTCTGCTTCCACTCCATAAAAGTAATAAACGTTAAAAGTCACCAATTGATCAATAAAGGTATTACAGATTTGGTAAATACAAGGGGAGATTAGTGCTTATTGCATAGAAATTCAAAATGGAAAATTGAAAGTTGAAAATTAGGGTTAGAAAAGTGCAAAATTAGGGGTTTTAGTACTGGAATTAAATTTTGGAGATTTATTTATAAATAATTGCACACCAATATTTTATACATTTTAACTCATTTATGGCATTTTTTGTTATTTTTTAGCCATTTCTAATAATTTTTGAACGATTTAAGGTAAAAATTGTCATTATAGAGTCATTTTTTCAGTGATTTTAGTCAGTTTTCTTTCATTTTTACTAAAAACAATTGATTTTGACATGAAAAACTGTCATTTTTTCAATTTTATTAAACTGGCACAATTTTGATGAAAAATCGGTATCTAATCATTTAAAAAATTTAAAAATCTATATCAATGAAACCTATTAATGATCGAGTAATTGTAAAGCCTGCTTCGGCTGAAGAAAAGACAAAAGGCGGAATTATTATCCCCGATACCGCAAAGGAAAAACCACAAAGGGGTGAAGTTATAGCAGTTGGACCCGGAAAAGAAGATAACAAAATGACTGTTAAAAAAGGAGATATTGTTCTTTATGGAAAATATGCGGGTCAGGAATTCAACTACAAGGGAGTTGATTATCTTATCATGCGTGAAGACGATATTCTTGTAATTATTTAAGATTAACCTAATTCATAAACATAAAAAATAAATAAGTATATGGCAAAAGAAATAAATTTTAGTACGGATGCCCGTGTTAAATTAAAAAATGGAATTGATAAATTGGCTAACGCCGTGAAGGTTACACTAGGTCCTAAAGGACGTAATGTTGTAATTCAAAAATCTTTTGGAGCACCAACAATAACTAAGGATGGTGTAACAGTTGCTAAAGAAGTTGAACTTGAGGACGCTGTAGAAAACATGGGTGCTCAAATGATGAAAGAAGTTGCTTCTAAAACTGCGGACCTAGCAGGAGATGGAACAACAACTGCAACAGTACTAGCCCAAGCAATGGTAACTGCAGGATTAAAATATGTTGCAGCAGGTGCAAATCCTATGGACTTAAAAAGAGGAATTGATAAAGGAGTCGCAGCTATTACTGCTGATCTTAAAAAGCAAACTGAACAGATAGGAAATGACTATAGCAAGATTAAACAAGTAGGTTCCATTTCTGCTAACAATGATGATGAAATCGGTAGCCTTCTTGCTGATGCAATGAAAAGAGTAAGCAAGAACGGTGTCATTACTGTTGAAGAATCGAAAGGAACAAATACTTATGTAGAAGAAGTAATAGGTATGCAATTTGACAGAGGTTATCTTTCTCCATATTTTATTACCAATGCAGAAAAAATGACTTCAGAGTATGACAATCCTTACATATTAATTACGGACAAAAAAATAAGCAACATGCAGGAGATTGTTCCTGTTCTTGAAAAAGTTGTTTCTTCTGGTCGTCCGATATTAATTATAGCTGAAGATGTAGATTCACAAGCTTTAGGTGTATTAGTTGTTAATAGATTACGTGCGAATCTTAAGGTCATTGCAGTAAAAGCTCCGGGATTCGGAGACAGAAGAAAAGCAATGCTTGAAGATATCGCAGTGTTAACGAATGGTACAGTTATCTCTGATGAGAAAGGTTACAAATTGGAAAGTACTGAACTAGATATGCTCGGTCAGGCAGAAAAAATTGAAGTTGACAAAGACAACACAACGATCGTCAACGGAAAAGGAACAAAGAAAATGATCGAAGCAAGAATTGGTCAGATCAAACAACAAATCGAGCAAACAACTTCTGATTATGACAAAGAAAAATTACAAGAAAGATTAGCGAAGTTGGCCGGTGGTGTTGCTGTTCTTTATGTTGGTGCTCCAACTGAAGTTGAAATGAAAGAAAAGAAGGATCGTGTTGATGATGCCTTACACGCTACTCGTGCCGCAGTTGAAGAAGGAATTGTTGCAGGAGGTGGTGTCGCTTTAATTCGTGCAGCTCATGCATTGGATAAATTAAAAATCACCAACGAAGATGAAAAACTTGGTGTTGAAATCGTTAGAAAATCATTAGAATCTCCATTGCGTGTAATTGCTGAAAATTCTGGTGACGAACCTTCAGTTGTATTAATGCACGTTACAAATAAAAAAGGGTCTTTCGGATATAACGCACGAACTGGCGAATACGAAGATCTTAAAAAAGCTGGGGTAATCGATCCTACTAAAGTAACAAGAATAGCTTTGGAAAATGCTGGTTCTATTTCTGGTATGGTTCTTATGACCGAATGTGTTATTAATGACAAACCAAAGGAAGAGAAAGGACATTCTCATGGACATCCGGGAGGAATGGACGGAATGATGTAATCAATTACGAATTGTAATTCATAAAAATAAAAAAGGTCTTCACATCGAAGGCCTTTTTTATTTCTTATTCAACTCATTAATATTACAGTTTATATCGATCTACAAACAAGGATCAAAAACTCTTAACAAACTTTTTCTTTACAATTCCAATCTCTGTATGGATATTGAGTATGTAACATCCTGATTGAAGGTCAGCTATATTGAATTCATATGACTCTGAATTACATTTGGCTATTTTTATTACTTGGCCCTGCAGAGAAAGAATTTCTAATTTTCTCATTGGAACTTCACTTACCAGAATTATTATATTTGTTGCAGGATTCGGAAATATTTCTATTTCGTATTTATTCTTAATATCTACTAGTCCATTAGGGGTTAAGTATAGTCTTACTTTATTAGAACCCAAAGTATCTACACTTCCATCTTCGAAATACATTCGTGCATTACAAATTTCTACATCGAAATAGTTTTTAGAAAAATTGGTCGATGAGGGTCTTTTAAAAACAACACTTCTCCAAATTACAGTATCTAAAGGCAATTGATTACTTAACTTATCATTGAAATATACGTATTGGCCTAAAAAATACTCCCTATTTTCTAAATTCTGAAAAATTCTCGAATAATTATATTGGCTAATATTATTATCTTTCCATATCCTTGTATCTGGAAATTTTACGAAATAGGCAAAACTTGAATCAACTTTAAATTCAAAACTAATTCCTTGAAAATTTTTATTTCTATTGATAAGTTTTATTTCAATTGGCAGAAACGAACTTTTAAATACAGTATCCCGAGTGCTAATTACTTTAAGCTCTGGTCCTGATTTACATTCTTGAATCGGAATATTATAGATACCATGTGTTTTCGATTCATTGTGTACTATAACTTCAATATCTTCTACTGAACTTACTTCTCCATCTCCATCCGCATCAGCATACTTTAAATTTAAACCTGAGCTAAATTTCTTATTCCATGGCAAAGATTTTTGAGCTTGCCATTCCCAGAAATCGTTTCTTTTACTTCCTTGTTCTCCTACTGTTTTATAAATATTAACTGCATCAAAATAATCGACTAAACCATTATTATCAGTATCTCCTGGCCAAACACATTCTTCCTTGCAATTATCAGAACTACATGTCAATTTGAAGTTACTATTATATATATTTTGCAACTCAATCAACTGATCTCTAGCGAGTAAAACATTTTGAAGATTTGATGAGTCTGGATGATGGTGAAAAACATAGGCTAAATCAACTGAAACACTTTTTTGACTTTTCAATTCTTCAATAAATGTAGAATTATATCCTCGAACATCAACATATATTAGTCCTTTCTCGCTCAATATTGACCAAGTACTTGTATCAGTTGGTAAGCCGGGATACATTATTTTAGTTACCTTATTAGTTTTTGGGTTAATAATATTATTACCTCCAGGCTTTCCTATAGTATTATTATACAAATCAGGAAGCCATGGTCCATTAAAATCATAAATTTCGGCTACAAATGATTCTAACTTTTTATTCAGAAAAATAAACGATTGAACTGGAGTATTTCCTTTATAAGTTAGAATTCTATTTGAACATGAATCACTTGTTCCTTCTCCATCAACATTATCGGAATTATACCAATATGAAGCATTCAAAGATTCGAAACTACCGAAATAATCATCTGTATAACAGCCTAAATCTGGATCAATGAACATACATATTGATAAATCTTCTAAATCTTTGTCTGATCGATTCACTATTTTATAATTATTAAAAATAGTTCTATTAAGAATTGAATTATCGCAATTGAATGTCCAAGAGGTCAGTCCAACTTCAAATTTTATATTATCAACATCTTTCGAACTTTTATGAAAGACTGTCCAATGAATTGAAGCTGGTATTAATTCTTCAGATACTGATTCAACTTTTGGGTAATCTCCTTTGTCTGGATTATAGATTCCATTTTTATCAATATCATAGAAAGGAGCTAAATCAATATCAGGAATTTCAAACCCATTATAGTTCTTAAAAAATTGATTTCCTCTTCCTGGCCAAGCAAAAATATTATTTAGTTTAACATTTATGACACCGTCCTTTTTATAATCATCGATGTGCATAATTATTTCTTGTCCATATACTGACCAGATTTTATTATAATTTAGCATTTCTTCATAAGTAAGTTCTTGTAAATCTCCCAATGGTCCAGGATTATATTTTGGTGTATACAAATCACCAACAACGAATTTACTTTCATCTGAATCTACACCACTAATTAATAGACTACAATTAAAAATACTAGATGGAGTTGCCAAGCCCGCAAAAGGTACTTTAAACGACCCGATTGGGTTACTGCTTTCTTCAATTGTAAACATCGCTCCATCATTCCTCATCATAGCCGCAACCTCATTGGAATGAATCAGATATTGTGCAGGTTTCAATTGGGCATTTAAATTCAGGATGCATAATGCAATTATAAATACTAGTAAATTTCTCTTTTTCATGTATTTTAAGTTTAAGTAGTGCAAGATAAAAAAATTAGTG
>JABFRV010000004.1 GCA_013140975.1 Saprospiraceae bacterium | reverse complement strand
GGTGTAGTTAATTCTTTAAATAGAACTCGGGATGCAAAGAAAAATGAATTTGATCTTTTGCAATCCATGATTGAAAGAATGGAAGGCTTTCCGGAATCAATGCAATTTCTAAACGCCAATTGGAAGAAAAATGTACCCGTTCTTAGTGATGTAATCGTTGTGCAAGAGCAGTACAAATCGTCAATTGAACTTTGTCTGGATTCTTATTTAAATTATTATATTGTTGAGAATGAAGATGAGGCAATTGATGCAATTCGTTTGCTTCGAAGAGAAACAAAGGGGAAGGCTAATTTTTTTCTATTAAATAAAGTAAGTTCTCAATTCGATACTAAAAACACTCCTGTCAATACTAAAAAAGCAATTGATGTGGTTGATTGTGATCCGGTCTATCGATCTCTAATCTCTCAATTGCTTCAAAATGTATTTATCACTGAAGATATTGAAAATACAAATCGAACGAATATAGAAGATGGAGTAACAATTGTTAGCTCCAACGGGGGATATCTTAAGCAAAGTAAATCTATATCAGGTGGTTCTATTGGTCTTTTTGAAGGCAAGCGGTTAGGTCGTAAGAAAAATTTTGAACAACTCGAAAATGAATTAAATAACTTAAAAAATCAGATTGCAGAATCTGAAAATGAGTTACATATTTTAAGATCATCATTAAAAGATCTTGAAGATACATCATTCGAAAAGGAATTGGCTGAAAATCGATTAAAAGAGTCACAGGCTTTACAGAAGTTAACAGAACTTTCAACACGATATAACAACTTCGTAGAAGCTAAGAAACAGCTGGAAGATAGACTTAACGAAAACAATCTGCAGGTTCAGCAATGTCAAGATTCGATAAATAGCAATAGCATCGAGTTAACTGAATTGCGAAAATCTTTAGAAGATTTGGTAATATTATTGGGGCAAAATGACTCAGTTGTTAATCAGTCTTCTACAGAATTGGCCAATGCTTCAGTTGTTGCGAATCAGGCAAATCTTGATCTTCTAAAGTCTAAGAATAAGCTTGAAAACCTAGAAAAAGACAAGGCATACAGAGAGAATCAACGAATTGAGCTTGAGAAAGATATTGCTTCAAGCAAGACGAAAGTTGAAGAGCTTAAGGCAGACATTCAAACATTTGATGTTGAAATAGTAAAACTAATGAAGGATCTTGATGAAGGATATGCTGAAAGAAAAAACCTTCAGTCTAATCTGAGCGTATTAGAACAGGAGTATTATGAAGTTAGAAATTATATTAGCATTTCTGAACAATCGATTAAAGATTCACAAAGAAAAATATATGAATTTCAATCTTCTATTAATTCCTTAAAGGAAAAAAAGAATGATATCCAATATAAAATGACTTCTACTACAGAACGTGCGGAGTTAGAGTTTGGAACTAAATTCGAAAACTTTCAACCGGATCAGGAAACTCTTGAAATGGATGAAGCCCAGCTTGCGGATCGTGTAAATTATTACAAAGTTAGATTGGATAATTATGGAGAGATTAATCCAATGGCTATGGAGGCTTATGATGAAATGAAGTCTCGATATGATGTAATTGAAATCCAAAGAGAAGATATATTAAAGGCCAAAGACAGTTTATTGGAAACAATAAAAGAGATTGAAGAAAAGGCAACTTCTAATTTTATGGAATCTTTTAATAAGGTTCGTGGACATTTTCAAACTGTCTTTAGATCATTATTTACAGAAGACGATGATTGCGATCTGATATTATTGGATGAGATGGATCCTTTGGAGTGTGATATTGATATTATCGCTAAACCTAAAGGCAAAAAACCAAAATCAATCAGTCAGCTTTCAGGAGGAGAGAAAACGCTTACCTCAATAGCTTTGTTATTCTCACTATATCTATTAAAGCCAGCACCGTTCTGTATATTTGACGAAGTCGATGCTCCTTTGGATGATGTGAATATTGAAAAATTCAATAAAATTGTTCGGCAATTTTCCAAGGAGTCACAATTTATTATTATCACACATAATAAATTAACAATGGCCGAAGTAGATGTTCTTTATGGAGTCTATATGGAAGAACAAGGAGTATCCGGTGTTGCTGCCGTAGATTTCAGAAAGTATGACTATGATTCAATAATGACTGAAATGCAAAGCTAGAAACTGGCTTGTTAATTTGTAAATAATCTTTTTAGCGATTTCTTGTTATCTTTTATGAATTGACAATAAAGAATGCCTCCAGAACGGTTTGGAATATAAATATCAGTATTAATAGTTGAAATTTTCTGATGTTGTAAAACATGGCCTGATTCATTATAAATATGAAGGAAGCCACCGATCATTTCAGGGTCTATTGTTACTAGATAACTATTATTACTTTGTTTATTAATATTCCAGTCCCTCGACTCTGTAATACCAGCTTCATTTACATTGTTTATAAAACTACTATCAATAATTATATTTTCATCTCCGTTTTCATAAAGTAGAAACGAAAAATAAACCAACATCATTTCATCAGTTGTTTTTTCACCAAGTGTAATAATTTTAGGTGGTGAATTTGGATTGTTTACATTGTTGGAGGTATTATCGTAAGTAGCGTTTGCGACAACTTTTGTTCCTGGATTAAGAATAATGGGTTTCGGAAAACTATAATACCCTTGCCAATGAAAATCCCAATTATTTATACGAATAAGATTGGTTTTTGTGTTGTTGG
Organism: Saprospiraceae bacterium; assembly: GCA_013140975.1. Classification (GTDB taxonomy): domain Bacteria; phylum Bacteroidota; class Bacteroidia; order Chitinophagales; family Saprospiraceae; genus Vicinibacter. Next base: position 9,974 of record JABFRV010000004.1, on the reverse strand, counting down.
GATTGGTTGCATAAACTTCAATGGATTTTCCTATTAAATGCATATGTGGTGCTACACTTAATACAGTGGCCTTTAATAAATTGGTATTAAACTGGGAATTAAAAGTTTTAATCGTGTTGGCAGGAATAACTAATGGACCATTGGTTAATGTACCGAGATGATCTAAAATTGGCACAATAAAAACTTGTCTTACTTTGCTCTCTTTAGAATAGAAAAGCTTGAGTATTGTTTGATCCTTTTGACCATCAGAAGATGAGGGATAATGAATTTGCATAACAATGTCGCCTCCTGCTGGTAGTTTAACACCCATTCCTTTTGGATAAACTTGTGGAGTTGAACCAGGCACCCAAGCACCAATTAATTCGGCACTATTGACTCCGATACCGCCAAATGACTTATATCCCGGTTCAGGACTTGCATCATCAAGTTTTTGGGCCTGTCCAGTTTTATCATAATAAACCAATACATGATGAACTGCGGAGCGATTTCCAGGAATAACTTCCATTGCGCTAATGAATTTATCAATGGATTCAGTATTTTTTAGAACAAAACATTGGTAAATGTCTGACGAAGCATTGATTGTGAACAAAGGAGTCATTTTGCTTAAATCTGGAGTTCCGGATAAATCCCCATTGTTTGGGAAGTTGGGAAGTGGAGGTTCGACAGATATATCTCCCCTAGGAGTATTGGAGTTTATCCAATTCAGTATCTTATTTTTTTGATCTGCACTAAGACTTCTTTCATGCGCAAATCGAGAATATGTCTGATCAGGAGGCCAGGGTGGCATCGTACCTTTTTCAACAACTCTTTTTATAGATGATGAGCTGGAAACTGCTTCCTGATAGTTTTCAATAGAAAAAGGAGCTATTCCACCAGTCCTGTGACAGGAAGTACATTTGTTATATACTATAGAAGCAACATCTGCGGCCCAGGTGGCATTTTGTGACTTTGCTTCTGACGGTGTTAAGAAGCTGATGAGAGAAAAGCAAGTTATATATTTATGCATAATCGACTTTAGACAGTAAAAATAAAAATAAGTTTAACATGCTGAGCTAGTTTCTTTACGAAGCTCGAGATTATCCTGATATACAGTAGGGCAGAGAGTCTATTTTTTCAATCTTCATATCTGTAAAATTAATATAAGCACAGTTTTGAATTAAACCATTTGTAATGCATAGATAAGGTGCTTTTAATGTGATATTGTACCTTGCAATTTGATATATTGCACTTTCTTTAATGTCCAATGTATAAGATTTACACTCAATGAGTATCATGGGCTGAATATGTAAGTCATAAATAACAATATCAAACCTCTTAATAGTATTTCCTAACTTAATTCTTTTTTCAACTGCAATTCTTCCGGAACCATATTTGAGTTCATAGATAAGATAGTGCAACATGAGCTGCCTAACAATTTCCTCTTTAGTTTCAATAAACCACTTTTTGCGAATAGGGTCAAATATTTTGCCTTCATTTCGTTTGAGAAAGGTAAAATACTTTTCTAGGTTCATATTTGCATTTCAGCGATACTCTTATTTGCAGGAGTTACAGAATATATGCCTTCTGAAAAATAAGAAGTCCATGAGATCCTGGCTTCTAATAATGATCGTAATTCAAAATTCTCGATTTGGAATCCTGCATTCTTCAGGCACCTGATAAAATGTCGTTGCCATCCAAGTTGTTGTACTGTAATACCCTCACTGGATATAAGGTTATCCAATACCCATACTTTTTTTATTGTAGGTTTATAGTTCAACCAATTACTGAGTTTGTCAATTCCCTTTTCTTCAGTTAGCGAAAATTCGTTGTAATTCTTAAGGATAGAGCCAGCAAATAAATGATTCCATTCCTCTGGTAAAAAACTAATTATAAACTCTTTTGTATTAATGTATACCTTAAATTTATTAAAGTTGGCAAAAATAAATTGAGAAAGTTGTTGTATCGGTGTAAAAGATTCGCCATGATGTATATTCGTTAGTATATTTATGAGTTTGACTGGAGGTGCTTGAAGCAATGCAATGTTGAAAATCGATTCAGAACTGCTTGCCTCATGAAGATGTATTACATGATGACTGGAGTTCTTTAACTTTTCAGAGTGACTATTCTCTGTATCCATAAATATTATTTCATCCCAACACTTTTCATTAAAGGATGGAATAAAGTCTGGTTTAATATTTTCGAGTATTACAATAGGAAATACTTTGGAAATTAAAGGCAAGCTGTGATAATAATCTGGAAGGCTCAGTTCCGCAGCTTTATTATGGGTGAATAGAGAACTGATAGGCTCCTGTAATGACTTTATTTCTTCAATGGCCTGATGTTGACCTGATTCATGAATGGAATTAATATTTGACAATAATTCGTTCCTGAAGATTTCAATATTATCAAACAATTCATTAAATGATGTTTTAAATTCATCTAAGTGAAAAGTTCCAATTTGTTCTATTTGCTTTTCTAATGAAGATAACTCAAGAAGATTGTCCCACTGAATTAAAGGAACTGAGTTTAGTGATTCAAAATAAATTCTATGTTCAGTTGGCATATTATTTAAGAATACTTTCCAGTCATAATATATTCCAAAATGGGGTTCTAGTTTTTTAATACTTTCTAATGTAGGAAGTAGGAATTTAGAATAATGTGATATTTCGTCGAGCGTCTTTAGACGATCTATAGTCGCAATATCGAATTTTATAACCTGAGAAGGTTTAAGTGCATTTATAAAGCTAAAATATACCGGATGGAGAAAATGTGTTTCCGACGAAATATTTGAAGTCGAAGCTACAGTTATCCATTTTTGCAATGCTGAGTTATATGCTAATTTTCGGAGTTGTTCTAAATCTTGGATGGACTGTACTTGTTCGCTGGTAAATGGAATTTCTGCCTTTTTTAATGCATTTAATAATTGTGACTCAAAAACGGAAATTCTGACAGTTTCTTCTTGTGAAGGATTTTCTATTAGCCGAAGTGCCGATAAATGAACATAAATTGAATAAAAACTTCGAAAATATGTATTGAATTCTGAACTTATAAAATCAAATTTGTAGCTCTGAATCATTTCTAATAATTCCCGAATCTGATTTTCTTGTTTTTTGATCTGATGTATACAAGATGCCCATGCATCTTCCTTGGTAAATAAATTGAATACTTCAGTATTGATAATTGAAAAAGGTTCCAAGAAAGAATTATTACCTTTGGCAACAGCCAATGCATCAGGCATTAATTTTTTTATCTTGACAAAGTCTTTTTGCGTCATTTCCGTGGCGTCAGGAAGAAAGGACGCCCAGCTACCTAAAGCAATTCTGTAATGAATTGACTTAATTATGAGCTTGCTAAGGGTGTAATGAATAGATGAGTTTTTTCCGTTGATATATTGCAAATGATTTACAAACTCAACATGAGATTCTAAAATTGCAACCAGGGATTCCTGATATTTTTTGGTTTTTAAACGACCACTAACGATGAGAGGTGAAAAGTCTCTTAGTCTTTTTTCATTATTACTCCTGGAGTGAGTAAAAGTAAAACAAAGTTGCTGAAGATTATGGTCGCTCAAAAATTCTTCCATTAATTCATAGTCAGCATTGGAATTAATAACTAAGGCTGTTTTTCTTCTTGTTAATAAGTTTTTTAATAACTTATTGAAAAGCCATAATTTTTTCGCATTAGGATGCAGTGGTCGAAGGTGAATATTATTTTCCGTTTCAGAAATAAGAATGGATTGTGCGACATCATCAGGCATTGGATAATAGTAGTGAAAGATGTCTTGTTTCATATATACTTTATGAATAGTTCTGTAATTATAAATAAGCGATTTTCAAATTTTTTAGCTGAATTAATAATTAACAACCAAAGAATTGACCAACATATATTGAGTTAAAAATCCCTAGCGATTGATTCATATAACAAATGCAAATATATATAAAATTTATTAATATGACATGATATTTAGAATAAAAATGCAGAGATGGTATTTATTCAAATAATTGAATACCAGCTAATTAGATACCCTTTGAAAAATAATTACCTGTAAATATTTAAATAGGATTAAAAGAAGCTTAGTCTCTGACCCTTTTTATGAGCAATAATTTTAGAACCATCATAGACCTCCTTCCCATTTACATAAGTTGATGCAATTCTTCCTTTAAGTTTGCGTCCTTCCAATGGAGACCAATTGCATTTATAAAGAAGTTCATCTTTTGTAACTTTTGCAGAGTCTTCAAGATCCAATAACACTAAATCGGCAAAATATCCTTCTCGAATATAACCTCGGTCTTGAATACGGAAACATTCAGCGACATTATGAGACATTTTTTCTACGATGAAAGGAAGTGACCAATTATTTTCTTCGCCTATCGTCAATGCCATTCTCAAGCTATGTTGAATCAATGGAAGTCCGGAAGGAGCTTCGCGATAATTCTTTTGTTTTTCTTCCATGGTATGTGGAGCATGGTCCGTAGCGATAACATCAATATGTCCTGTTTCCAAAGCGCTTCTTATTGCAGCACGATCAGCCTTTGTTTTTATTGCAGGATTGCATTTAATTTCATTTCCAAGTTTTTTGTAATCTTCATCAGAAAAATACAAATGATGTACGCAAGCTTCAGAAGTAATTTTCTTTTCTGAAAGTGGAATGTTATTTTGAAATAATGAAACTTCATCTTGCGTTGAAATATGCAAAATGTGAAGCCTTGTATTGTGCTCCTTTGCAAGTTGTGCTGCAAATGTACTAGATTTTAAACACGCTTCTCTGGATCGGATCAAGGGATGTTGTTGGGCGCTAAGCTTTATTCCATATTCAGAATCAAAGTCAAGAACATTGTTCAAAATCGTATTCTCATCTTCACAATGCACAGCAATTAATGAATCTACTTTAGAAAAAATAGCGTGTAAGACGGATTCGTTATCAACCAGCATATTTCCTGTCGAAGAGCCCATAAAAATTTTTACACCACAGACATTCTTTTTGTTAATACGAAGTAATTCTTCAATATTGTCGTGGGAAGTGCCCATATAGAAAGAGTAATTTGCCACTGATGTTAAAGAAGCAATTCCATATTTGTCTTCCAATAAATCCCTTGTTAAAGTATTGGGTACCGTATTTGGCATATCCATAAAACTCGTAACACCACCTGCTACCGCTGCCATGGACTCCGAAGCAATATTCGCTTTATGAGGAAATCCAGGTTCACGAAAATGTACCTGATCATCTATACAGCCCGGTAATAAAAAAAGACCTTTTCCATCAATTTCTTGAGATTCTTTTGAGCTTATTTGAGGGGCAATTTTTTCAATACGATCATTTTTAATCAATATTTCAAGATCACGGATTTCTCCTTCATTGACTACCCGCACATTCTTTATTAATAGAGAAGATGACATTTGTTTATTTTTGCAATTCAAAAGTAAGTGCTTTTCGACAAATATGAAGCAATATAGACCTGAAGAATTAAAAATTGGAGTACTTGGAGGCGGTCAATTAGGAAAGATGCTCTTTGAAAAGGCTTTAAGTCTCGGCCTGAATTTGCATTTTATGGATTCTTCAGTCGATTGTTCAGTTGGAAAAATAAGTTCTCATTTTATAATCGGAAATTTGGATTCTTTTGAGAATATTATTGATTTTGGTAAGTCGAACGATATTGTTACAATTGAAATTGAACATGTTAATCTGGAAGCATTGAAGAGGTTAGAATTACTAGGAGTTTCAGTTTATCCTCAGGCTAATGTTCTGGAAATTATACAAGATAAAGGCTTGCAAAAGCAGTTCTTAAAAGAGAATTCATTTCCAACAAGTCCTTTCAGGTTATTTGAATCGACTGAAAAAATATATGAAGCCCTGGATCGAGGAGAAATTCAATTTCCTTTCGTGCAAAAACTTCGCAAAGGAGGGTACGATGGAAAAGGAGTTGAAATTATCCGTAATCAAAATGATCTTGTAAAGATTATGAATGGTCCATCAGTTGTTGAAGAAATGGCTGATATTGAAAAAGAGTTAAGTGTAATTGTTGTTCGTTCGGTAAATGGTGAAATTAATACCTATCCTTCGGTAAGCATGGAATTTCATCCAACAGCCAATCTGGTTGAATACCTCATATGTCCTTCCGGAATTAGTGATATATTAGAAACACATATTACGGAATTGAGCATTACAATATGCGAGAAACTTAACATTGTAGGACTTTTAGCGATTGAAATGTTTTTAAACAAGGATGGCAGCGTTTGGATAAACGAAATGGCACCAAGACCTCATAATAGCGGACATCATACCCTTAACAACGGAGCCGTTAGTCAATTTGAAAATCATTTACGTGCAATAAGTGGATTGCCCTTAGGCAATACAATTGGCAATCTTGCTGCAATTATGATTAATTTGCTGGGAAGTGAGAATAGCAATGGACCAGCAGTGTATGAAGGCTTTGAAAATCTAATGCAGGAACAAGGAGTATATCCATACCTTTATGGAAAATCAACAACAAAGCCTTTTCGTAAAATGGGTCACATGACAATTACATCTGATACTGTTGAGTCATGTATAGAAAAGTATAAAAGAGTAAAAGATCTTGTAAAAATTATATCAATTACAAATGGTTAAAGTAGGAATTATAATGGGCTCGGATTCTGATCTGCCTATAATGCAAGAAGCAGCAGATATTCTTAATCAATTCCAAATTGAATATGAAATTCGAATTGTTTCAGCACATCGTACTCCTCATCATATGGTCAATTATGCTTCTACAGCAATTGAGCGTGGACTAAAAGTAATAATCGCAGGAGCTGGAGGAGCAGCACATCTGCCAGGCATGGTAGCGTCAATAACAACTCTGCCTGTTATTGGGGTCCCTGTTAAATCTTCTAATTCTGTAGATGGATGGGATTCTATTCTGTCCATACTTCAAATGCCCAATGGGGTTCCTGTCGCAACAGTAGCCTTAAATGCTGCTAAAAATGCAGGTATTCTTGCTGCTTCTATACTTGCGATTGAAGACCCGAGACTTTCACAGGAATTGTCCCTATACAAAAAGCAAATGGAAGCCAATGTTCTTGAAAAGGATAAAAAAATGAACCAGTAAGTCGTAAGCAGTATGTAAAGCCAATACAATATTTTCTGAATGCTTGAAATCCAAAAAAAAGATACAAGCCATTTTTAAGGAATATTTTATTAACTCTTACTGCTTACGACATAACAATTACTGTTTATAAAATCGTTTTAATTCACTATTATCTTTCCAGAGACTTCCTTGTTCAGTTGCGAAATTCTATAGAAATAAAAGCCTCTCTTTAATTGAATGGGCAATTCAATCTGTGATCTAGATTTCAGCATATCAACAATCAACTTTCTTGTAAGAATTGCCTTTCCTTCAGAATTGTACAGATTGATTTCTAATTCTTGCGAACTAAGATTGTGATAAACTATATTTAATTGATCTGATTCAGAGATTGGATTAGGATATATCGTAGCAGTCCAGATATCTTCAACTCCATGTATGGAAATACTTTCTCCATCTAAAGTATTTAAAAAATTCTGAAAAGCATGATCGCTAATATTTAAATTTAAATTAGGAAATACACTTATTGATAAAGTGGAAATTCCTTCTCCCTTTGTACTAAGAATCAGCTTGCGGTCTTTATCAACAATAATTTGAGGATCATTTATCTCAAAAGAAAAATTCTCATTTTCTATATATTTCAAAGCTTTATGAAGGCTGTTAAAACGAAGTTGAATGTTTGTACTCATAAATTTAGTTACTTCATTTTTATTGGAAGTTGCTGCTAAATTGCTACGTGAGAAAGTTGTGTTAAAATTATTTTCAGCACTTAAATTACCTGTTTTTATGGCAATAAAATCCTCATTGTTCATCTCCTTTTGAAGTGGAATATACATATTATATTCTTGTAACCCCGCCGGGTAGAGTAGTGCATTATATGATTGTGGAAGATATCGCCATAATTTTGGGATCTCAGAGATTGATTTTCTTCCATTTAGAACCGCATACAATAAATCGAAATCAGAATTAGTTATTAGCCCATCATTGTTTATGTCTGCAGCAATTTTCTTATATGGATTTGTTATTTTTTGAACTCCTAGAGTATGTCTTAAAAGAACAATTGCATCAGATATATTTATTCCTTGTAATCCCAAAGTAGTTGAAAGAGGAAGAATTTTATAATTCTTATTCACTGGAATATTTTTAAATGAATAAGAGGAATTAAGAGCAGTACTTAAAACAGCAAGATTCTTTCCTTGAGTACTATCTATAATTTTTTTGACAATCGTATCTCTTTTTTCAATATAGAGTATTGTTCCGCTTGGCTTTATTATCGTATCAAAAGTTACAATAACAGCGATTTCAGTTCTTTCATTGATTGTGTAAGAACCCATATCGATCAGAGTAAGCGTAGCAGATTCCATTACGCTTGGATCTTCTGCTTGAATATTACCTGCTATATGAAGTAAAGAATTATTACCTCCAGTAAATGAATCACGTTTACAGTTTGGAATTTTTGCATTATTATTTTGAACTTCAATATATGTTTTACAAAATGATTTATTTCCAAATTGATCAGTAACCCACATTTCTACTTCGTTTTTACCTAAATCTGCGCAAGTAAATACCCGCGATCTATTATTAACATCAGAAGAAAAAGATAACTTTAGGTTCTTGTTGCCGCATTTTGAAAAGGAACCATGATCAACATCATTTGCCCATACTTCAATCATACCATCTTCTGGGATTCCGTCTTTATCTGCATCGACTGGCATAAGAGCAACTATTAGTCCATTAAGGCAATATGGTGTTGGACCAATTTTATTAACTACATTAATAGTAACCTTGCATGAAATTTGTTGTCCGCAACCGTATTCTCCATAAAAATAAAAACTGGTTGTGCCTAAAGGATATTTTCCACTTGCATTTGGTCCTTTATTGATGGAAAAAGGTGAGTTGTTGGTGATTTTTGAGAAATTACCACATGTTGAAAAGCCATATGCTGAATCTAACTTTACAAAGGTGCTATCGCATTCAGTGAATGCCATTATGGTTGTATCCCGTGGGCATACAATTTTTGCAAGTGTGTCCTTAATCGATATTTTAATAACCTGGGTATATGTCCAAAGTCCAATATTGGATTTGGAATTTGGAATGTATTGACACCAGTCAATTACCTTCCAAGATCTCAGCACTTTCATGCAACCATCTGTAACATTAAATTTCATATCCTGATATGAATACATCGGTTGACTGCAAGCTTTTGACTTGAAAGTTGGGTAGTTATAAGTTTTAGGAAGAGACTTTGGATCAACAGAAGGGTTGCATCCATTTATTTCATAATTAAGGGGCCAGATAATATCTAAAGCAGAAAAAGGGTCGCCGTATGACACAATGTTAATTTCTTGCGTACATGTATGCCATTTCCAATGCTTGTCTTCATACTCCCATTTTCGAATTATCTTACCAATTCCGCAGGAGTTAAGATTATACAGTACTTCTTTTGGTTGTAGTGACTGCTTTTTAACATAGTTTTCCCAAACCCACACTTTTCCCCATTTATCAAGATCTGAATAGGAATCTTTACAGGTAATTGTTACTGAGGTTGGGCATTCAAGCCAGACGCTGGTTGGAGCAGCAAAAAATAGAGAGTGATTACTAAATAAAATACATGTGAAAGCCAATGCTTTCAACCCATTGAATTGAAAACTCATATCGAAAAATTTTGGTTACAGCCTTATTTACTGAAAATGGGGGAGTGTAAGTAATCGTTGCAAATATATGAAAAAATTGTAATATGTTGTATGCATCAAGTCCTGAAATTATTGGCCTCAATTGAATGAATTTTGGACCTTAATTGGACTGAAATTTGTCAAGCGAACGACATACGTCAAGCGTTGAAGCTCAAATAGAAAGGGTTAAATATTAAACAACTTAATTTGAAATAAAATTGAGAGAAACCACATCGTAGACCTTAGAAAATGAGTGCAATTT
>JABFRV010000050.1 GCA_013140975.1 Saprospiraceae bacterium | reverse complement strand
GTCATTATTAATTCGTTATTGTTAACTCAATAACTATTTACACTCATAAAAGGGACTCAGCATCTACAATTCACTTCTCTTCAACTTGATTTATTCCTCTTCTTTTCTTCCCTTCTTTCCCGTTTTTTTAATAGTAATTATTAAATAGTAACATGTAAAAAATTTATTATTTAATATTTGCTATTTAATATTAATATAGTCCCGTAGCTCAGTTGGTTAGAGCACTACACTGATAATGTAGGGGTCAGCAGTTCAAATCTGCTCGGGACTACTGACAGAGCGATAATGAAGGGCAAAATGAGAATGAAGAAATTTCGTAATGATTCAATTTCATTATATGTTTGCATTCGCTAATTAAATTAAGAAGGCTTAATTTAACTTCTATTATTGAATATTTATTATTATCTCGGGGGATTAGCTCAGCTGGCTAGAGCACCTGCCTTGCACGCAGGGGGTCATCGGTTCGAATCCGATATCCTCCACTTTTTTCAAAAGTCATGAGTTAAGACTAAAAAATCAATTTAACTCTTCTTCATTTTTTTCAATTTTTAAAATTTCCTTTCTTACCTTGATTCTAGCCTAGCGATCATTGGCTCTAATCCGATATCTTGTCTCGTGATTCTAATGAACGGTATCCTCTTCTTTTTTCAAGTGTCAAAATTAAAAGTCAATTTCATTTGACTGTTAATTTTTAAAACTCATTCCATATTTATTATTAAGTTGTGGCGCTAAAGAACTTTATAAAAGTGGAATATTTTTGTTATTTATAATTGACCATCAATAGATATTCTTCAAATATACCATAAGAGAAAAGATTAACTTAATAGTGTACTTTTTCAGGATTCCCTATCCGTCGTTAGTTACGATCTTCCTTAATTTTCTATTTCTATCTCATTTTAAAAGAAGTATTGTATTTGAATAAAATTAAAGCTTCTCCAATTCGTATAAATGATTATGCAATATTGGGTATTTACATATTGTTGTTAACTTCTGTCATTTTGTCAGCAAATTTCATCTGGCATACGCTTTGAACTGTACATATTCATATTACATATTATGCAATCAGGTAAGATTTCAGTTCAGTCGGAGAATATTTTTCCGATAATCAAAAAATTCCTTTATTCAGAACAGGAGATTTTTTTAAGAGAGTTAATCTCCAACGCAGTAGATGCAACCAGTAAATTAAAGGCTTTATCCAATCGAGGAGAAGCAAAAGGTGAAATTGGATCTCTTAAAATTGAGGTTATTCCCAACAAGGAAGCTAAAACTCTTACGATCCGGGACAAAGGAATAGGTATGGATGCAGACGAGGTTGATCGCTATCTCAACCAGGTTGCATTTTCTTCAGCACAGGAATTTTTGGATAAATTCAAGGATGAACTAAGTATAATCGGACATTTTGGTCTGGGGTTCTATTCTGCATTTATGGTTGCTGACAAGGTTGAGGTAATTACGCGATCATACAAGGAAAACGCTCAAGCCGTCAAATGGACCTGTCTCGGTGATACAAATTATACGATTGAAAATTCTGATAAATCTGAAAGAGGTACAGACATTATCTTACATCTTAATGAAGATTCATTAGACTATACTGAACAATATAAATTAGAAACACTTCTTGAAAAATTCTGCAAGTTTCTTCCAATTCCTATTCAATTAGGAACCAAAAAAGAAAAAATAAAAGAAGAAGATGTTGAAAAAGAAATAGAGATACCTAATATTATTAATGACACTGATCCACTTTGGAAAAAAAATCCTTTAGAAATAAATGATGAACAGTACAAAGATTTTTATCAGAAGCTGTATCCTTTCTCCGCTGAACCATTATTTTGGATTCATTTGAATATTGATTATCCTTTTAATCTTACTGGTATTCTGTACTTTCCAAAATTGAAAAATCAGTTTGAAATTCAAAAAAATAAAATTCATTTATATAGCAATCAGGTCTTCGTTACTGATGATGTAAAAGAAATTGTTCCGGAATTTTTACAATTGCTTCACGGCGTTATTGATTCTCCGGATATTCCATTGAATGTATCTCGTTCCTATTTACAATCTGATTCCAACGTAAGAAAAATTACTTCTTATATTACAAAGAAAGTTGCAGAAAAACTCAATGATCTATATAAAAAGAATAGGGATGATTTTGAAAAGAAATGGGATGATATCGGGACGTTTATTAAATATGGAATAATCTCAGATGAGAAATTCGCTGAAAAAGCGATCTCATTTGCGCTTTTGAAAAATACCGATAAAGTGTATTCAACGCTTGAAGAATATAAAGAAGCTGTAAAAGATACACAAAAGGATAAAAACAATAATATTACTGTACTTTATACTCAAGATCCGCAACAACATTTTTCAATCATCCAACAATGTAAAGATCGTTCTTATCAGGTCCTTATTATGGACCACGTTATTGACAACCATTTTTTACAACATCTGGAGCATAAAGATGGCTTACGATTCAAGCGAGTTGATTCTGAAACCGTCGATCAATTGATTGAATCAGACTCAAAAGCTGAATCAGTGCTTTCTGAGTCTGATCAAAATAAAATTCAAGAACTATTTAAATCTATACCTTTAAATCGTGCTACGGAAACGCAGATTAAAGCATTGTCACCAACAGATGATCCTGTTCAGATTGTAAGACCTGAATTCATGCGAAGAATGAGTGAAATGCAACATATGATGACGATGATGAAAGGTGATGGAGATGATCTGTTTAAAGATTCTTATCAGCTTATTATCAATTCGAATCATCCAGTCATTGCACAAAAATTAAATGATATGGGCGATGAAAATCAGAAAAAAGATATGGTGTCCTATTTAGTTCAACTTTCCTTATTAAATCAAAATATGTTAAAGGGTGAAGATCTAAATGATTTTGTTAGGAAGTCTATGGCAAAGATGTAGTAGAAAAATGATTCGTATCTTTGCTGCTTAATATTTCAATTGAAAATTCATTACACTTTTCATTTAGTTCTTAGCTATTTAATTCTAATAAAGATCTGTTCGGATCAATCTACGCCTAATGTTCAGATTCAGGAACAGCAGACTAATACCACAAATAGATTAAATGCTTTGTCCGAAATTAATAAGCCAATGAAGATCATTTACTTCACAGATCCAATTTGTTCTGCTTGTTGGGGTATCGAACCACAACTAAGAAAACTCAAATTAATGTACGGCCCTCATTTACACATTGAATATCGAATGGGCGGCTTACTACCTGATTGGTCATATAATGCTGGAGGAATTAGTAAGCCATCTGATGTATCGCATCATTGGGATGAAGTTAGTCCTTATTATGATATGCCAATTGATGGCGATATTTGGTTAGAGGATCCATTATCTTCATCTTATCCTCCATCGATTGCTTTTAAAGCCGCACAATTACAAGATGAGGAAAAATCTATTTTGTTCTTAAGAGAATTAAGAGAGATGGTTTTTCTAAAAAAGAAAAATATCAGTAAATGGGAGAATCTTGAATCTGCAGCTCAAAAAGTTGGATTGAATACTTTTACCTTGAAAATCGATTATGCTGGAAAAGCTAAAGATTTATTCAATGAAGATTTAAAATTAGGATCGGAACTTGGTGTCAAAGGATTTCCAAGCTTATATATAGTTGACTCTAGCAATAAAAGAGAGTTGGTTTATGGGGCAAAACCATTTTCTGTTATTGAGACCGCAATTCTTAAGTTGTACCCGACTGCTACAAAAACAGATTATGATAAGTCTTGGAATTTTTTGTTTAACAAGTATCCTTCATTAACAGCAAGAGAGTTTGCTGAATTGTCAGATATTCCACGTAATCAAAGTGAAGCAAAGTTGGATGAACTTGTTACACAAGGTAAATTAGCTAAGTACAAAACTAAAAATGGATCAATCTGGTATTTGAAAGCTTAAGTCAGATCTAAATGATCATCAATTCCTAATGCTTTATATCTTCCTTTGGAAAATTTTGATCCGTTAAAACTAATTTTACCTTTAAGTTCTTCTTTCTTGTCAGCGGAAAGATGTAGATAATCCACACATTTTTGACTGCAGCATTCATCGTATTTAATTGAACATTCTGGACATTGAAGGAAAAGGATATGGCAGTGTTCGTTTTTGCAATTCGCATGTGTGTCGCACAGGTTCCCACATTGATGACATCTACTGATTATTTCATTGGATATTCTTTCTCCTAATCTTTCATCAAACACAAAATTTTTACCGATGAATTTATTTTCAAAGCCATGTGATTGTACCTCCCTTGCATAATTAATAATACCTCCATTTAATTGATAGACATCTGTGAATCCTTCATGTTTGAAATATGCAGATGCTTTTTCGCATCTGATTCCACCTGTACAATACATAACGATGGGTCGGTCTTTATATTTATCTAATTGTTCTGTAATAATCGGCAAGCTTTCCCTAAAAGTAACTACGTCGGGTGTTATGGCGTTTTTAAAATGACCAATCTCACTTTCATAATGATTTCGCATATCAACAATGATTGTTTCTGGTCTTTCAACGAGTTGATTAAACTCTTCGGCATTTACATGCACTCCTGAATTTGAAGGATCAAATGTTGGATCATTAATTCCATCTGCTACAATTTTATGGCGAACTTTTATTTTTAATTTATAAAAACTGTGTCCAAACTCCTCTACTGCCAAATTGAGTCTAATATTATTTAAAAAATCAATATCAAATAATTGTTTCTGAAATTCTTCGAGCTTCGTGTTAGTAACTGCAATCTGTGCGTTGATTCCTTCTTCAGCCAGATATACTCGTCCCAATACATCCAAATTGCTAAACATTGTATATAGGAAATCTCTAAACCAATTTGGATTCTCTATTTTGTGATACTTATAAAATGAAATTGTTGTGTAGTTCTCTCTTGCCTCATTAAGTTTTTGGATAAGTTGTTCCTTATTATAAAGATTATATAATTTCTTATTCACCGCTAACTCTTTAGAACTTTACAAATTTTTCATTTTGTCCGGTCTGATTACATTGTAAAATATATACTCCTGAATTTAAACTGCTCATATCAAGAGTCTGAGATGATTTTAATTGATTAAAAATAACCTTACCGGATATTTGCCTGAGTGAATAGGTATAAGAATCATTGTTCAGGTTTATTATTCTCAAACTGTTTACAACAGGATTTGGCTGAATTATAAACTTATTTATACTTTGTTTCGAATTACTAGTCTTAGTAATAATTGCCAATCGTATTGCTTCAGGAGCAAGAATTTTTCCATATCCATATACATGATTTGGTCTGGCTGATAATGTTGATCCGATGCAATCAATATTCGCATCTGCTGGTCTGGAAGAAAGTTTGATTATTTCTTCAATTTTTGAGACATTTCCATCTAACTCAGGATTCGCATTAATTATAAGTGCAACTAGACCGGCAACATGTGGTCCAGCCATACTTGTGCCACTCCAGGCAGCCAGTTCGCCGGTATGTGTTCGGGATAATACATCTGAACCCGGAGCACATACATCAGGTTTAATAATTGTATCCTTATAATTATATACAGGACCGCTGCTGCTAAAGGAGCTGATTGTATCATTAATCGCAAATGAACCAACCGTAAAACTTGATTTAAAAATAGCAGGAGGAGCAGAAATATTTCCACACACTTGACCGGAATTTCCGGCTGAAACAACAACAACTATTCCAGAAGTTCGCAGATTATTTACTACTTCTTCCATGATAGCAAAATTACTTTCATCACATCCTTCTTCTCTGCTGCAATACCATGAATTATTAATGGCTGACGGAGCCAGAGAAGGTTTAGGATTTAATCCATCAAGATCTGTGGGTGCAAGGAAAAATTCAAAACATTCAATGTATGTTGACAGCGCTCCGTTTCCACGTTCCATATTTCGGCAACCGATCCAATTTGCTTTTGGAGCAACTCCATAAATTTCTTTCTCAGTACTGCCTGTCATTGTTCCAACAGTATGAGTTCCATGACCATGATCATCACATGGAGTTCGAATACTATAGCCGCAAGGATTTATTGAATCCGCACTCAATGGACTCGCTTTATGAATTGCATCATGCCAATTGTAATTGTGATCTACGGTTTGATTTGTTGTGTTGTATCCTCTATATTTATTTTTAATTCCTTCAACTTCCCAATTGTAACCTGTGTCCTCACCAGCAATAGTTACACCTTGCCCTTCATATCCTTGAGACCAGACCTTATCTGCTTCAATTCTTTCAATACCCCATGTTAGCATGGGTCCTCGAGCTTGCAAAGTATTAAAAGTATTATCTGTCACAGGAAGAAGCTTTAGAGTCTCATCATAATAAATAAATTTTATTTCCTGAAAAGAAAGTAAGTCATTCAATGCCTTTTGATCAATAGTTGCATGAATCGCATTCACAATAATAAAGGACTGAAAATTTATGTTATTGACCTGTAGGTAATTCACCAATCTAACTTGTGACATTTCTGCATTATTACGAAGCAAAGAATAAACCATTTCTGCTTTTTCTTTTTTGGTTAAGTTATTTCCTACAAAAGATAAATCTGCTTTTGATTTTAACTCAATGAGAACATCACACTTTTTTGCTTCAAGTAATTTCTCTGTAATCTTTTTAGAATAGCTCTGGGAAAATAAGCTGCTGTAAAAACAAGAAAATGCCAAAATAACTATAAACCGCATAAGTATTAAATTATTTACAAAGGTACGTATAAACTTCTAAAGCTTCAAATCACTTTAGAAATCAAAATAATTGCAGATTGTGATATATGTCACATCAAAAAGATAATATTATCTAAGAAGGGTTAAATCATTCTTAATCACTTCATTTATATATTCTCCCTTGCTATTGAAACCTTCAGCCGTTATGATACAAACATAAACTCCCGGGTTGGCGGGAGGACCATTTCTTATAAGTCCATTCCATCCTTTGTTAATATCTGTAGATACAAATACTTTTTCGCCCCATCGCGTAAATATTTCCATTTTAAA
Source organism: Saprospiraceae bacterium (assembly GCA_013140975.1). GTDB lineage: Bacteria > Bacteroidota > Bacteroidia > Chitinophagales > Saprospiraceae > Vicinibacter. The sequence continues at coordinate 37,217 of JABFRV010000050.1, read as the reverse complement.
TACCTCAATATAAGATCCAATAACATTATAAATGTCATTGATGTTATCTCCATTCGGCGAAAAGATGTTTGGTACATGAATTATGAGTGGGCATTTTTCCAAAATTTCTATTGTATCAATTCCAAAACAATTATATTCATTGGTCAAAGTAACACTATAAATACCTTCCCGATCAATTTCTCTTATTCTGTTAGTGCTTCCGTTGTCCCACAATATATCATATTCATTGGTCACTCCAATTTGCAAAGTGCCATATTCAGGACAAAAAAAAGTGTCTTTCCCTAAATTGGGTTTAGGGTTCTCGGATACTTCCAATTCAATAAATCTGGGATATGTTGCACAACCAAAATAAATTCCTGTAACAGTATATGTTCCCTCATTTAATTTGGTAACATTAGAAATAGTAGGATTCTGTATATCCGATGAAAAACGATTCGGTCCCTCCCATTTATATTGCGATCCTGAAATATCTTGAGCCATGAGTTGAACACTTGATCCTTCACAAAGCAATGTATCAGGATATGCTATTAGATTCTTACGAAGTGTAATCTGTATTTCTTTAGTCGTTGAATCATATACATTAAGACATAGATCATGGATTACTAATTTTACATTATAATTACCCAATGATTTATAAATATATTTGAATTGGTGTGAGCTTATTATTGTTCCATCTCCGAGATCCCATTTTACATCAAATCTTCCAGGTGGAAGACTTGATTTAAATTCAATACTATCATTTAAGCATGATCCGTCTGGTATAGGAATTTTATTAAATTTATAAAAATTTGCACCACCTCCATATGCATAAGATTCTGCAAATCCATAACCGTAAGCAATCGCGATTACACCGCAACCACCTGAAGTTATTACATGTGGTCCTTGCGTGACACTCATTTGACTTAAGGCAAACTCATTTTTAGGTCCAATTAATTGAAATCCATTTCCGCTTTGGAATACAGTTTGTCCATCAATCATAAGATTGGATGTGTCTCTTGTAGCTGTTAAAACATTAACAAATTGCCTGGTAATGTTTTCATAAGGTGAATTATAAATAGTTACTGTGTCTCTCATTTGTTCAACACTATTTAAGAGAACCATTGAAGGGTCACCAAGGCCATTTAATCCATTATCATCTCCTCCAACGAGAAATTGTGCAATCATAATTGGAGCACTTGCTTGAACAAATGAAGAATTTGCTCTTAATTCAAATTCAACCCATTTCCCTTTGTTTACTGTAAATGATCCAGGGAGCCCAGGTGCTCCGGAAAAATTAATTATTGTATTATCCTGCGAAGCAATAATTCTATATCTATCAACCAATGTATGCTTAGATGGAATTGTTACAAACTGTTTTCCCCAGACTTCAACAGGATACATTTGTTCTAATAAGTTATCTCGATTTCCAGTACCATTTGGAATTTGTGTCCATCGGTTTCCACTAAATAAAGAAATTGGCTTATCAGATTCGACATATGTTCCTGATAAATCATCAATTAATGTTGCAGCTTGAACTTGGTATGTTTCTCCACGGTCTAACACTATTGAATTTTTTTCATTTCTCTTCTTTCCAGAAGAAGTGTTGGCTGAAAATGTCAATTCTATATTCGTGTTATTCTCAATTCCAATAATACAAAATTCTGAAGGATAATGATCATCTTCATTTTCATATCCTTGATATGTCATTACATAATAATAAGTCCCAAGAGATTCAATAGGAAGTACCAGCGCTGCATCTGCGCGAAACGTTTGATAGTGATGTATATAAACAGAGCTGGGCCTGGTTGTAGTAACACGGACACCTTGTTGTGTAATTAATTCTGATACTTGTAATTCGGAAGCGTTAGGAACATCAACAATAAAGACATCATTCGCTATAACATTAAAGGATTGCTTCCAACCCGTTGAAGGCATTTCTATCGTCCCGGAAGTATTGTATTTAGAAGTAATAATACATTTCTTTTTATTATCAGGATCTCTATGTTGAAGAAAAGCAAACCAAAATTCAGTTCCTTCATTGGATTGAGAAAATAAATATTCGTTATTGGAAAAAAATAAAAGCAGATATATAAGATATTTTTTATTCGTCATAATCTGCAATAATTATTATTCGTAAGTAATCAAGTTACGCTAATTATTTTTATTTCAACTCTTTGGTTCAGCGCTTTACCCGCTTTGGTGTCATTTGGAGCTATTGGATTTCTTTTTCCATAACCGCGGGAGCTTACCCTTTCTTGCGATATTCCTTTAGCAATAATGTATTCCTTAACAGATTTTGCTCTGAATGATGAAAGCTTATCACAATATTCATGTGTTGGTTGAGAATTGGTATGACCTCCAATTTCAATTTTTATCTTTGGGTTCTTTACAAGAAACTCATATAATTCTTCCAGAACTGCGTGTGAAGAAGAATCAATATTTGAACTATCCGGTTTAAAATAAAGTTTTTCAATCTTAATGATCTGACCAATCTTTATCTTGTCTTTATCCAAATCTTTTAAAATCCTTTTTTCATTTGCTCCGTTGGAAGAAGCAACCGTTGTTTTAGCATCTTCTTTCGTCGCTGCTGTTGGGATTATTTTTTTATCTGGTTTTGATACAACTGTTTTATCGTTCGGGCATTTTATTTTTTTAAGGAAAGAGGCTTTATCAATAAGCAGGTTGCCATTATATGGCATTAATACAGGCGTTTTATAAAAAGCTTCGAGTTCAAAATATTCCATGTCAAAAGTTGGCTTTAATTCAAATGTAAATAACTTCCAATCTACATTTTCAACGGGTACTGACTCAGCCAATAATTCTTTTTGATGACAATATGCATCACCACCATAAATTCGAAAGACTACAGGGGTAGTAAAGGGTTTTATTTTTTTTGGATCCTGATTCGAAGCACTTAGATATTCTACTGAGCGGCATAAATAAATACTAAAGGAATAACATCTTCCCTTTCTCATTGGCTGACTTAATCTTTGAGATACCCTTTCATAAGAATCATTGTCGCGTGTCACCATTCCCATATAGGTTCTGCCATCAAAAGGAGCCTTTGTTACGCCAAATAATGGTTCATGTCCTGATAGGCTTGGCTGAATATCCGGAGCAGATTCATTCTTCCAACCACAATCAATCCATCCTGAAGGAGTTGAACAACACTGCGGTTCACCTTCAAATGAAGGATTTATTAATACAATAGTATTAGTGTCTATTTGTGCATTAGAATCTGTTATCCAGATCAAAGAAAGTAGTAATCCGAAATAAAATTTTACCATAATCTCAGCCAACACAACGCAAAATTAGCTGGTTTGTTGGTTAATAAAGCCTTAAAATCTTTTGCGCTGAAATCCATTAATTTAGTTCTATTCTTTTCAATTATACTTTGATCTATTGGCCCTTTAAATAAATCTTTCAATGTAATTTCTTTCAGTCTTTTTTATTATTGCTTAATAAATCCTTCGAGGCGATAAAATCTCAGGATTTTAGCAATTTCGCTCTTAATTAAAACGGATGTAATCCACTGGATTAATGGGCTTCCCTTGATACCATAATTCAAAGTGAAGGTGGGGTCCTTGGGTTAATGTGCCCGTATTGCCAATAATAGCTATAGCTTCGCCGGATTTAATCTGAGAGCCGACTTTTTTCAATAAACTTGAATTGTGCTTATATACAGAAACCAGATTATCATTATGCTGAATGGCTATTGTATGTCCATTCTCCAAAGACCAGTCAGACTGAATCACACTGCCATTGAGTACCGCTTTTATGGGGCTATTTTCTGCAGCAATAATATCTATTCCAAAATGCCCCTTTTCAGGTTTGTAACCCGCACCAACCGGCCCTTTTAGAGGGCAGGTGAACTCAATTTCTTCAAGTGTTTTTCGGGATACGGAAAGAGCCTGTTTATCCAGGTTTTTGAAGAATCTACCCTGATTCCTCTTATCTGAAGATCTTCCTGCTTCAAATTCAACCCTAAGAATTGAGTCTTCCCTTACTTTTTGAACAGGATCAGGGTTCTCGAGCTTAAAATGAACATCTTTAGTTACCTCGTCGACCGTTTCCGGATTTCCGCTTAGTATTCGTCGAAGGCTTAGAATATATGTGTCTCTTACTGCAATTTCTTCCTCTATGGTTTGAATTCTCTTGCTTAATGTTTGATATTCTCCGCTATAACTAATATCTCCGTAGCCGGGGACGAGGTTTTTCAGCGGTGTCAAAATGATTAAAAACAGAGTAATGAGCCCTGAAATACAGAGCACTGTGCTTATGAGAATGTAGACATTAAGGAAGCTTAGCTTATAGCTTGCAATTTCTTCAAAAGTGTCCTCATCCCTCAATTGGAATAGAAAACTCTTTGAAAGATGTGCTTTAAGCTGTTTTTTTATCTTTTTAAAGTCGAAATTCATAAATTACTCCCCAATATTAAAATAAATTTGCCACATTTTAGGTTATAATAAGTTCAATGTATAAGAAAAATAATTTGCTTTCCTTTAATGGATCAGCATTCAAAATCCTTTTTGTATTTCTGGTCATATTTTCCTGTGTGAGCCAGAAGAAAAAAGGCGAATATAAAGGTCTTCGAAAGTTCTATCATAATACTACAGCTAAATATAACGCCTATTTTAATGCTAATGAGCTGTTGAATTTGACACTGGATAAACTAAATTCAGCTTATAAGGATAATTATAGCAAGATTCTACCTGTTTTTCCCTATGAAGCTATTGAGGATGTTAACAGTGAAAAACCAAATCTTGATAAAGCTATTGAAAAAGTAGCCTCAGATATTAGTCTTCACCGCTACTCTAGATGGGCCGACGATTGCTACTTTCTGCTTTCTAAATCTCAGTATTTGAAAAAAGATTATGAAACAGCTGAAAATTCATTTGAATTTATGCTTAATGAATATCAGCCTTCCAAAATCTTAGAAAACAACAAATCACTTAAAGAGAAAAATTCCAAACGTATTAAAAAAGAGAAAGAAGAAAAGAAGAAAGACGCAAAAAAAGAAGCTCAAAAGCGCGCGAAAGAAAAACAAAAAGCGCGCGAAAAAGCACGCAATGCTTTAAAGAAAAATGCTAAAAAAGGAAATACGAACAAAGATCTTTCTCCTAGTGAAATCTATGGAACTCCAAAAACCGAAAAACCGAAAGAAGAAAAAAAGGCAGATGAATTAAAAGTCATTACGAATGTAGGCACCAAACTTGTTCCACACAGACCCATATTTTGGGAAGCGTCAATTTGGTCAGCTAAAAATCTGATTAAGAGAGGCAAGTTTTATGAAGCAGAATATAAATTACTTGAGATAGAAAATGATCCTGCGACACATGAAAAAATAAAAGGAGAGTTACACGCCACCAAAGCCAATCTTTATCTTCATTCAGACAATATTGATAAAGCAATTACGGAATTAAAAAAGGCCATTGAATTCACAAAAAAGAAAAAAACGAAAGCAAGATATTGCTATATTCTTGGTCAACTATATCAAAAAGTTAACCGACCTGTGAGTTCTGATGAATATTATAATAAGGCTCTATCCTACCATCCTAATTACGACATGACTTTTCATGCTAAAATGAATTTACTTATCAATAAATCATTACAGGGAGAAAGTGGTGATAATTTGATAAGCTCTCTGGAAAAATTAGGCAAAGACCCTAAAAATGCAGAATACTTAACTGAGATTTATCTTACTATCGGAAAGGTTCAATTGAACGATAAAAAGATTGATGACGCTATCATTAGTTTAAATAAATGTATTCAATCAGCTTCTACTAATAGTCAAATCAAATCTGAGGCTTACTACTTGCTTGGCGATATAAATTTTGATCAGGCAAAGTTTCAAAATGCAAAATACTACTACGACAGTACGTTGAGTCTGTTGACTAAAAGTGACGAAAGAAGACCGGTTGTTACCAAACTGGTAAATAACTTGAAAGATATTGCTGATCAAATTGAAATCATAAATCTTCAAGACAGTCTAATTAGAATTTCAAGCATGTCGTTAAAAGAAAAACGTGCACTTGCTCTTCAGTTAAAAAATAAGAATAAAATCATAACCCCTGAAAATCCAATGAATCCAGAAATTTCCGGAATGGAAGGAGGAATTATTCGTTCTCCGGATTTTATGAATCGTGTGAATCAAAGGGAGAATATAGTGGAACGGCCGACATCATCTGGAGGTAAGAGTACTTTTTTTGCATATGATATTAAAGCCAGTAACCGTGGAAGATCTTATTTTGAACAAAATTGGGGTAACAGAGAATTGGAAGATAATTGGAGAAGATCAAAGAAATCATCTTCTGGTTCTGCGATTTCTACAATCGAAAACGATGTTGACTCATCTAACACTAACGCATCCCTAGAAGAAGATCTTGCAGAAGTTCTAAAAGGCATACCTGAAAATGACGATCAACTCAAGGAAGCGCATAAAAAAATAATGGAAGCTATGTACCAATTGGGTGTCGCATATCGAGATAGAATAGAAGCGTACCTGCGTTCTAAAAAAACATTTGATGAATTGCTTGCTAAGTACCCGAATACTGATCGTTACGCAGATGTCTTGTATTATCAATATTTAAACTGTCTTGATCTTAACGATAAAGAATGCGCTGATAAAAATAGTGAATTACTTAGAACAAGGTTCGCCGATTCTTACTATTCTAAATTATTAAATGATCCTGAATTTGCAAAAAATCAAGCAAATAAAAAAGATGAAATGGAACTCGCTTATGAAAAAGCTTACCAACTTTTTGACTCCGGCAAAATAGAAGAATGTCATACTATTACACAAGCACTTAAAACAAAGCTAAATGCGAATAAGTCGCTTCGAGCTAAAACAGATATGCTTTCAGCATTTTGCATTGGAAAAACTTCAGGAAAAGAATCTTACATGGCAGCGTTGAAAGATATTGTTGCTAACTATCCCGGCACTCCTCAGGAATCTAAAGCCAAGGAAATGCTTAGATTCCTAAGAGGCGATAATGAAGCTTTTGAATCGCTGACAATCAATGAAGTTCAAGCTGCAGAATTTAAAGCGGAAGACGATAAGCTGCATTATATGCTTATTGTTTTTTTCAATCCTCCAACCAAACAAGTTGATAAAGCTAAAATTTCAATTTCTGATTATCATCAAAAATATAATAAACTTGATAATTTAAAAATGACTAGCGTGGAAATCAATACAGAAAACAATAATAATATCTCCGCTATTCTCATTCGAAAATATGATGACAAGGCGCAATCGTTAAAATATTATAAAGCAGTATCTAATAATCGCGATGAATATGTACCGGGATTTCAAGGATATGAAATCTATCCGGTGTCACAAAATAATTATAGAGAAATTCTTCGTTTAAAATCCGTAAAAGAATATCAAGCCTTTTTCAAAAAGAATTACGAAAATTGAATAATTCTCCTGATAGATTTATTAAAAATGTAGTTCAGTATTCATACCTGTTGTAACTTTCACTTTGATATTGAATTCCTTCCCTGTAGGTTCTCAATTACCATATGTTAAGCATTAGATTTAATTCAATGATATGAATCGAAAAGAATTTATTAAAAACAGTTCATTGGCTGCCGGGCTTTTCGCTATTTCCCCGGATTATTTTTTTCAGAACATCGTAAAGAATAAATTAAAAATTGGATTAATTGGTGTAGGTCTTAGGGGACAGGATCATCTTGAATTATTACTTCGAAGATCAGATGTTGAAGTGACAGCAATATGTGACATTGATGACAGAATGCTAAAAATGTCCAGTGATCTTATTTCTAAATCGAGTAAGAATCAACCCAAAGTATTTTCGGGAGATCCTTATGCTTGGAAAAAATTAGTTGAATCAAAAACTCTCGACGCTGTTATTATTTCAACACCCTGGGAATGGCATACTCCTATGATCCTCGGTTCAATTGAAGCAGGAATTTCTTATGTTGCAACAGAAGTTATCTTAGGCACTACCATTGAAGACCATTGGAATGTTGTTCGTGCTGCCGAAAAATACAATGCTCATGTAATGATGCTTGAGAATGTTTGCTACAGAAGAGATGTAATGGCAATTTTAAATATGGTTCGTCAGAATGTATTTGGTGAAATCATTCATCTTCAGGGTGGTTATCAACATGATCTCCGTGAGGTTAAATTTAATAATGGGATAGAACCTTATGGCCAAGGAGTTGAATTTGGAGAGAAAGGTTTCTCTGAATCCAAATGGCGCACGGAACATGCCGTTCATCGCAACGGAGATCTCTATCCTACTCATGGTATTGGTCCATTAGCTCTTTATATAGATATTAATAGAGGAAACAGATTTACAAAGCTGAATTCATTTTCTTCTAAATCCAGAGGACTCCATAATCATATTGTTAAGAAAGGCGGAGAAAATCACCCTAACGCAAAGGTAGAATTTAAACTTGGAGACATTATTACAACACAGATTGCTTGTGCTAAAGGTGAAACAATTTTATTACAACATGATACTTCACTACCAAGGCCTTACTCACTTGGGTTTAGAGTTCAAGGAACGAATGGCATTTGGATGGATGTTAACAACAGCATATACATTGAAGGTCAGTCTAAAAATTCTCATCGTTGGGAATCAGCTAAGGATTGGTTAGATAAATATGATCATCCCTTATGGAAAAGATGGATCAATGATACCGCCGGTGCCGGTCACGGGGGCATGGATTTTTTTGTTATACATGCATTCATTGAGTCTGCTAAAAGAGGAATTCCAACACCAATGGACGTTTATGATGCAGCTAGCTGGAGTGCTATAACTCCTCTTAGCGAGCAGTCTATAAATCTTGGAAATGAGACGATTGACTTTCCAGATTTTACTTCCGGGTCATGGATGTTCAGAAAACCAGATTTTGGATTGCTTGATGAATTTTAATGAAAACGAAGTCAACGAAATTTCTTTTGCTAATTTTGCATTATGTCCGAACTTAAAAAACGCATTGATATTAATCGTCTTCCAAAACATATAGCTATCATTATGGATGGCAATGGTCGATGGGCTAAGTCAAGAAATTTAGCTCGAATCTTTGGACATAGAAGTGGCATTAAGTCTGTAAAAGATATCACAGAAGCTTGCGCTGAATTGGGTATTCAATATTTAACTCTTTATACTTTTTCAACTGAAAATTGGAATAGACCTGAAGATGAGGTTTCCGGGTTAATGTCTTTGTTAATCAAAACCGTAGAATCTGAACTTGCTTCCCTTACCAAAAATAATATTCAATTAAGAAGTATTGGTGATCTAAATGGCCTTCCTTCTAAAACCAGAAATGCACTTCTTAATGCAATAGAAAACACTAAGAACAATACCCGAATGACTTTAATTCTCGCATTAAATTATAGTGGCAAATCCGAATTAACACATAGCGTAAATCAGATCATTCAAAAAATTAATGATGGAAAATTATCCTTACCAGTTACTGAATCTGATATTACCAACAATTTATACACTCATGATATTCCGGATCCTGAACTTCTGATTAGAACTTCCGGAGAGTACAGACTTTCTAATTTCTTAATTTGGCAATCGGCTTATACAGAACTTTATTTTACTGATGTATTTTGGCCGGATTTTAAAGAGCAGAATTTATTTGAAGCCATTATCGATTATCAATCCAGAGAAAGAAGATTCGGAATGACAACGGAGCAAGTAACAAAGAGTCGTGAGTCGTGAGTCACGAGTCACGAGTTGGGTTGACTCACGACTCGCGACTCGCGACTCGCAATTCATCATTTTATCTATGAAATAATATTTCTCTATACTTTGGTAACGGCCAGTTTTTGTCTTCAACATAAAGTTCGAGACTATCAACATTCGCTCTTATGTCTAAAAACAAAGGTTTCACTTTATCGCAAAGATAAATAGCATGTTCACGACTTGATTTTTGCTTGTGAGCTTTTTCAAGTTCAACATTCATTTTTTTAACATCTTCATTTACACCATTGATTAAGGTGCTGATTGTATTTAACAATTCATATTGCGTTTTCATATTTGATTTGTTAAATCCCATTTCTATTGAAGATTTAATGTTCAGCATGAGATCGGTTTGATATCGAATACATGCAGGCAGAATTTGATTGATACAAAGTTCATTCAATAAGTGCGCTTCGATTTCAACTTTCTTGATATACTTTTCAAGGTTGATTTCATATCTAGCTTCAACTTCTTTTTCAGACATAATGTTTAATTCAGAAAACATTTTGAAAGCTTTTTTAGACACCAATGCATCCAAAGCAAGAGGAGTTGTTTTAATGTTTGGAAGTCCGCGCTTAGCTGCTTCTTTTGCCCAGGATTCAGAGTAATTATCTCCTTCAAATAAGATTTTTTTACAAGATTTAACGCAAGCTCTTAGCTCAATTAAAATCGCTGAATCTTTTTTCTCGCCATCTGTTATGTGCTTGTCGACTTTGTTTTTAAAATCAATAAGTTGATTGGCTACTATCATATTGAGCACCATCATTGGCTCAGAGCAATTTGCAGATGAACCTACAGCACGGAATTCAAATTTATTTCCTGTAAAAGCAAAAGGTGATGTACGATTACGATCTGTATTATCCATCATTACATCAGGAATCATCTTATGAATGTCTAATTTTAATTCATTCTCTTCTTCTTCCTTGATATCTTTATCAACCCTTTGTTCAATAGTCTCCATTGCTTTGGTCAAGAAGTCTCCAATAAATACGGAGATGATTGCAGGCGGAGCTTCATTCGCTCCCAATCTATAATCATTACTTTCCGATGCAATACTTGCTCGAAGAATATCTGCATTGTCATGAACTGCCTTTATTGTGTTAATAAAGAAAGTTAAAAACTGCAGGTTATTTCTTGGCGTTTTTCCGGGACTTAATAAATTGGTTCCGGTATCTGTACTCATGGACCAATTATTATGCTTACCTGATCCATTTATTCCAGCAAAAGGTTTCTCATGCAATAAACAGATAAGATGATGTCTTCTTGCTACACGATCCATAACATCCATCAACAAGGAATTGTGGTCCACTGCAATATTTGCTTCTTCAAACATTGGTGCAAGTTCAAACTGGCTCGGAGCAACTTCATTATGCCTTGTACGTACTGGAATTCCAAGTTTGTGACATTCCAATTCCAGGTCGACCATATAATTATAAACTCTGTCAGGAATTGCACCAAAATAATGATCTTCCAGTTGTTGACCCTTGGCCGGCGATCTTCCAATGATTGTTCTACCACTTGCCATTAGGTCCGGCCGGGCATAATACATTGCTTTATCAATTAAAAAATATTCTTGCTCCCATCCCAAAGTTGCCGAGACCTTGTTTACAAATCTGTCAAAGTATCTTGCAACACCCGTTGCTGCTTTATCTAAGATTTCCAAAGATCGAATCAAAGGCGCTTTGTGATCCAGTGCTTCGCCTGTATATGAAATAAATACTGTTGGAATGCAAAGTGTCTTCGAACCACTTATATCCATAATAAATGCGGGAGACATTGGATCCCATGCAGTATATCCTCTTGCTTCAAAAGTTGCTCTTAAGCCTCCACTTGGAAATGATGATGCATCAGGTTCTTGTTGAACTAAAGCATCTCCATCAAATTTTTCAATAGCAGAACCTGAGCTGCTTAATGTAAAAAAAGAATCATGTTTTTCAGCCGTTGTTCCTGTTAAGGGCTGGAACCAGTGTGTGTAATGTGTAGTTCCTTGTTCCATACACCATGCCTTTAGTGCAGCAGCAATCTGATCTGCTAGGTCACGGGTTATCTTTTTACCCTCAGTTAAGGTATGCTTATAAGCTTTATAAGCATCGTTGGATAAATAGGTTCTTAATTTAGATTCAGTAAAAACGTTTTCGGCAAAATAGGTTGAAATCTTACGATTATCTGCCGGTTTGCTCCACTTAGGCCTAGTTAAAAAAAGGCTCATAGCATTGCTGCGGTGATTAGACATACAGGATAAATTTAATTGAATTAAAGTGTAAAAATATAAAATATTTTCACGAAATATACCATCATTATTAATTTTTTACAAAAATAATTAAAATATTTGGAAGCTTTTTGCTCGAATATTGACAAAACACTGAATATTTATCATATTTTTATTTTTTAATATGTCCAAATGTCAGAATTCAGTTTGCTTTTTGCTACGTATCTTTCGGCTTTATAACACCTAAATTCAAGCATGATAGATTTTCTGAAAGACCTTAACGAAGTTCAAGTATCTGCCGTCCAACAGATAGATGGACCCGTGATAGTTATCGCTGGCCCCGGTTCAGGCAAAACTCGTGTTCTTACATATCGGCTTGCGTATATGATTGAATCGGGTATAAATCCACAACAGATTCTTTCTTTAACCTTTACCAATAAGGCTGCAAAAGAAATGACAGAAAGAATTGAAAAAGTTGCCGGTGAAAAAGCTAGAAAGGTCTGGAGTGGAACATTTCACTCCATTTTTGCGAGAATACTGAGAGTTGAAGCAACCAAGTTGGGATACCCTGCTAATTTTACAATCTACGATACAGAGGATAGCAAGAGTCTGATAAATGAGATTGTCAAGTCCATGAATCTCAATCCTAGAGATTATAATATTAATACCCTTAGAAATAGAATCTCTAATGCAAAGTCCAATCTTGTAACTCCATTGATGTATGAGAAAGATAATGTATTAATTGATCAGGACAGACAAAACAAAATGCCTGCAACGTCTGAAATATATAAGAAATATATGAGTCGTTGTCATGCATCCGGTGCAATGGACTTTGATGATCTTTTGTTACAACTATTCAGGCTTTTTCAGGAAAACCCTGATAATGTCTTAGAAAAGTATAGAAATTTTTTCAAGTATCTAATGGTTGATGAGTTTCAGGATACCAATTTTCTACAATATGCAATTGTAAAAAAACTTACATTATACAATGGCAGCTCCCGAAATGTTTGCATTGTTGGAGATGATGCACAATCCATTTATTCTTTTCGTGGTGCAACGATAAAAAACATTCTGGACTTTGAAGCTGATTTTCCGGATGTAAAAACATTTAAGCTGGAACAAAATTATCGAAGTACAGATCATATTGTTCAGGCAGCCAATGATGTTATTACACATAACAAAAGACAAATTAAAAAAGAAATCTGGACGGATCGCAAAGAAGGACAAAAGATCAAACTTCTTCGATGCGCTTCTGATAGTGAGGAAGGTCGTAGAGTTTCAGATTATATTGTAGAATTGAAAAACAGACATCACTTACGAAATTCAGAAATTGGAATTCTATATCGTACTAATGCACAATCAAGAATATTTGAAGAGAATCTTAGAAGATTAAATATTCCTTATAAAGTTTTTGGTGGATTATCATTTTACCAACGAAAAGAAGTCAAAGACTTATTAGCGTATCTAAGATTGGTTATTAATCCTAAAGATAACGAAGCATTCAAACGCATAATTAATTATCCGAAAAGAGGAATAGGAGACACAAGTATTGATAAAATTATACAAATCGCTACATCACTTAATATCTCGTACTTTGAAGCCATTCCACATAGTCAGGCAAGCGGAAAGTTAGCGCAAAGTTTACATTCATTTTATCAATTGATTAAAGATACAGCCAGAATGTCTGTAAGTGGATCTGCTTATGATGCTGCCATGCATATTTTTAAATCTTCCGGTTTATCTGCCGAACTAAAGCAAGATCTGACACAAGAAGGTTTGTCAAGACTTGAAAATGTCTTATCCTTATTAGATGGTATCAAGGAATTTATTGAGCAGGATGAAGTTGGCGAAGTTAACACAGAAGAAAAAACACTTTCTTCATATATTCAATCTATTGCATTAATTACTGAATTAGATGAGGTAGAAGAAGGACAAGAATTTATTTCTCTTATGTCAATACATTCTGCAAAGGGATTGGAATTTGATGCTGTAATGGTTGCCGGATTGGAGGAAAATCTTTTTCCGTCATTCTTATCTATGTCAGAGCCGGAGCAGATGGATGAAGAAAGAAGATTGTTCTATGTAGCCATAACAAGAGCCAGACAGTTCTTATGTCTGAGTTATGCTACCAGCAGATATCAGTTTGGTAACTTAAGAATGAATGAACCAAGTAGATTTTTGGAGGAGATTAATCAGAGTCGATTTGAGATGGATATTACTCCTAGAGCTTCGATCATGAATTTATGGGATGATGAACCAGTAACAACTAAAACTAAATTTATACCTAAAAAACCATCCTATAAAGAAAATAGTCATCCGGTATCACCAAGTGATCCTAAACTCATTGCAAGTGGTATGAAAGTTATGCATCAAAAATTTGGACTTGGGAAAGTAATAAATGTTGAAGGAAGTTCCGACAACCGCATTGCAACAATATTTTTTAAAGACATTGAAGAGCCAAATCGTAAAATTATGTTGAAATTTGCCAAACTGGAAATCCTTCCATAATTATGTTGGAAATATATAAGAAGACTCATCGTTGGAAGATTGTATTATTAATAACGGGGATTTTTATTCTTGTACTTCCTATTTATTTTGCAAATAAACTTGCAAAAAATCTTGCAGAAAGGGAAAAATTAAAAGTTGAATTATTCGTAAAGTTATTGGAAGAACTTACCAACAGCAATAATCTTGAAGAAGATATAACTTTTGAACTTGAACTTCAGACAATTTTAAAGGAAGAAATTAATGTTGTTACTGTTAATATCAATGGTATACATCAATATTATAATTATGGAATCAACCCAGATACAAGTAAAATAAGAAAAAGAGTAGAAGCGAGCAACAATTTTTTTATTACGAATGAATATCCTAAAATTTATTACGAGTATCCCGCAATTGTAAACTGGATTAAATATATTCCATGGCTTCAGTTATTACTTCTTTTAATTTATGCTCTCATAGGATATTCTGTTTTTAATCTTTCAAGAAGGGAAGAACAGAATAGAGTATGGGTTGGTATGGCCAAAGAAACAGCACATCAGATGGGCACTCCCATATCAGGAATGATGGGGTGGATGGAACATTTGAAATCCAGATCTTCAGCGGGAAGTTTCACACAAGAAGAAATCATAAAATACATAGAGCAGGATATTGACAAATTACAACAAGTATCTGATCGGTTTTCAAAAATTGGTTCAACGGCTTCCTTGCAGCCTGAATCTCTTTTAAACATTATTCTTGAAGCAAAAGATTATATGAAACCAAGAGCAAGTAAGAATATCACATTTGATTTTCCATCTGAAGGGGGACAGGACTATCAAGTACAAGTAAATAAAAATCTATTCTCATGGGTACTGGAAAATCTCTTACGAAATGCTTTAGATGCAATGACAGAAACCGGAAAGATAACTGTCAAATTGTATCAGGAAGCCGATTACGCTTGCGTAGATGTCTCTGATACAGGACACGGAATCTCAGTTGGGAAATTTAATACCATTTTTAAACCCGGTTTCACAACTAAGGAACGAGGTTGGGGTCTAGGACTTTCTCTTGCTAAAAGAATTATCGAAAATTACCACAATGGAAAAATCTTTGTTAAAGAATCAAGCTTGGGGAAAGGGACGACAATTACGATTAGGCTTTTAAGAGCATAATTTTTGAAGTTTTGATTCACCAATAGTTAGAACTGAAATCTAAATATTACCTAACTTATAAATTTTGTTTATTCAGAAATTATATTCAGCCCACAATACTGCTGGATTATAATACTCTCAATAATTCTTGATTCTTAATTAGTATTTCAAAACTCAACATCCAATTCCACTTCCTTACCATCTCTTAACACCTTGGCTTTTACTTTGTCTCCTTTTTTATTCTCGCTAAGAACCTTCATATAATCGTGTATGTCCTTTATGTCTTCTCCGGCAAGATGAATTATAATATCGCCATCTTTCATGCCTGCTTTCATTGCTGCCCTTCCTTCAAGGACTGCATCAATTCGCATACCGTTTCCATTGTAAACGTAATCCGGCATTACACCTAAAGTCACTTTAAAATCTGTTGCCATTTCCTTGCTTTGGTCTTTTGTTTTTATAAAATCAATTTTCTTAATCGGGTCAATTTTTACTACAATGTCATAAATGATATTTGCTACTTTTTCTATTCCTTCATAATTTACCAAATAAGAATCATCGGATGGTTTATGATAATCTTTATGTTGTCCAGTAAAAAAATGTAATACAGGAATTTCCTTAAGATAAAAGGAAGAGTGGTCTGAAGGGCCTAATCCGCTTTCAGAGTTATTAAATGTAAAATCAGCCGGTTTTATTTCTTGAAGAACGTTATTCCACTTAGAACTTGTCCCTACACCACTAATTGCAATTACGTTTTCAGCATTCAATCTTCCTACCATATCCATATTGATCATTGCTGAAATGTTTTCTTTAGGAATCGTTGGATTTTCTATATACGCTTTCGATCCGAAAAGCCCATATTCCTCGCCTGAGAAAGCAATGAAAATAATATTATGTTCGAGTTTCTTTTGCTGCGTTAATTTTTCTGCAATCCATAACATTGCGGCTACTCCACTTGCATTATCATCTGCTCCATTATGGGTATTGTGATCGTTTGGTGCCAGCGAGCCAACTACTCCGTGACCAAGATGATCGTAGTGGGCACCAATTATTATTGAAGACTTGGCTTTTCGATCAAGGTACCCGATAACATTCTTGCCTGTCAATTCTGCGCTGTTAACCATGTGAGGGTTAGCCGGAATTTTAAAACTCTGATACCAACCTCCATCATTACCCGGTTTTAGGCCAAGCGATTTCATCCTGCTTACTATGTAGCTTGCTGCAAGGCTTTCTCCTTTAGTTCCGGTAGCTCTGCCTTCAAGTTCTTCAGAAGCAAGATAAACTACGTCCACTTGAATCTGTTGATTTAATTGCGAGAAAACGGTCGGAATGCGGAGAATTATCAGAGCTATTAGAACAAATTTTAAGAATCTCATTTATTTATAGATTTTTGCAATATTATTACAATTCAAAGCACAAAGTTGACACTCAAAGGATCAATAATGAATATGAATTCCAAATTTATTTTTTCTCTTTTATTAGGAGCCGTAAGTCTATTACACTGCAAGAAGAATCCAGGGGGCCCTGTAGCTCCGGAAACAGTAAGTTCAGCTCAATCTTCAACCTTGCCAAATTTCTGGAAAGATCCGGAAATAATGGAATGGAATCGTGAAGATCCGCGCGCCGATTTTAAACCAGTTGAATCTGAATCTATGGCGCAAGCCAACCAATTCAACGGAAGCAATTACTTTATAAGTCTTAACGGTTTCTGGAAGTATAGGTTTTTTACTGGACCAGATTATGTTCCTGCTGATATAGAAAAATCTAATTCTTATTCTTCTTGGCTAGATATTAGCATGCCGGGTTTTGCAGAATTAAAAAATCTGGACAAACCAATATTTAAGTATCATTCTCTTCCTTTTAAAAATGATTTTCCAAATATACCAACAGATACGAATTCTGTTCTTATTCTCAAACGAAACTTTGAAATACCAAAGAACTGGACGGAAAGAAACATTTACGCTGTTTTTGAAGGTATAAGTACTGCATACTTCTTATACGTAAATGGTAAGTTGGCCGGGTATAATGAAGACACTAAGTGCATGTCAGAATATAGAATTGATACTTTTTTACAGCAAGGGTTCAATGAGTTGACTCTGGTTCTTATTCGTTACTCAGATGGTTCTTACTTTGAATCCCATAATCAATGGCTGTTAACAGGAATTAATAGAAACGCATATATATTAGGAAGACCCAAGACTTTTATTCGTGATTTTTATACAATCTCACAATATCAAGCCGGTAAAGGAACTCTTAAAGTACAATCTGACATTAAGAACAATTCAGAATTTACAAGAAATAATTATTCATTGGAATATCGATTAATTGATGATGCGGATAAATCCAAAGTTACAAATGCTTTATCAACTATAACCATAAAAGAAAATAGCACAGAAACTGTTGCTTCTGTGTTAAATATTCCTTCTGTCAAATCCTGGTCAGATGAAGTTCCATCTAATTACACTTTACTTGTAATTCTTAAAAATAATGAAGATAAGATAGTTGAAGCTGCAAGTACTAAAATTGGTTTTACCTCAATTTCATATAACAAAAAATTATTGCTCAATAATAAAAACGTAAAAATTAAAGGAGTAGCATGCCATGAATTTCATCCTATAAACGGCAATATCCTTGATAAGGTATGGATTGACAATGACATGGATGTCATGAATCTCCATCATATAAATGCAATCAGAACCAATCACTATCCTTTTGATTCATACTGGTATCAGTCAGCATTAAAATATGGGTTGTGGATCATGGATGAGTGCAATCTTAATTTATCCTATTTACATCAATCAGGAAAAGATGCTTCTCAAGATTCTTTATTGTCCAAAATTTATTTGCAAAGAGTAAAAAATACTTTCGAAAAAAATAAAAATCACGCCAACATTTTTGCCTGGTCTCTTGGATACAATGCAGGAACTGGTCCTAATACTCAGGCTGCTTATAAATATATTAAAAGTCGTGATAGTAAGAGACCCGTTGCAATGCTACATAATAACCAGTCTTTTGGGGATTTGGCTCTAACTGAAAATGAGAATACCAATAAAGCTAAATTATTATATTGTTTAGGAAGCAGTCTTGGAAATGGATTAGGAAATATTGATAGCAAGTGGAAAATAATAAAATCCGATTCAAGACTCGCTGGTGGATTTATAGAAGATTTTACAGATCAGACTTTCTACATGAAAAATAAGGCCGGCGTGTTATTCTTTGGACATGGTGGGGTCTTTGGAGAATCCAAGTCTGATTCATTCCTCTGCAATTCAGGTTTGCTAACTTCTAACAAAACACCGCGCGCTTCTTTAAAAAATGTTTCTGAACTGTTTTCGAATTTTACTGTAGATATACTTAATGTTGATAAAGGGACATTTAAAATTAAAAATAATTTTCAATTTTTTGAGAGTGAAAAAATAAATTACTTTTGGATCATTGATGAAAACAGTGAAAAAATCAAAGAAGGAAAATTTGATAAATTAGTATTAAAACCGGGCCAGGAAAAAATAGTACAAGTGCCAATTGAATCAATAAATAGAAAGCCTGGAAAAGAATACTGCACAATTATCATTATAGAAAAAGTTGTTACCCATAATGGAATGTTTAGATTCCTAACGGAAAAAATTGAGAAAGAGTGCTTACCTGTGTTAAATCCTGGGCTAATTGTACTTGATGAAAAACCTGAAATTAAAATTGATAAAAACGAATCCGGATTGCTTTTAACCTTAGAAGATGGAAGTATATTAATAGATAAAATTTCCGGGTTGATTTCTTCCTGGAAATATAAAAATAAAGAGTATCTGAAATCTTCAATTCAACCCATGTTTCATCGGGCCGCTACGGATCTCGATAAGAAGTATAATCGAATAAACGAAATTACCTTATGGAAGAATATCTGGAAACATTCCCAGTTGCAAATGCAAAGTATAAATGATTCGAACAAAAGAAAAATTATTGTACAACAGAAATATACTTTTAATAATATAACGGACTTGCATTGCGATATCAGCTACACAATTATGTCAACGCATGATGTAATATTGGATATTTCAATACACACGAGCAATAAGGATCTTACAATTATGCCACGATTAAGTTGGCGATATGAAATGGAACCTGGTTTTGGAACTGTACAATGGTATGGTCGTGGTCCATACGAAACGTATCCTGATCGAAAAGAAGGTCTGGAAATGGGATTGTATAAAAACACAGTTACAGATATGAATGTACCCTATGGAAGGCCTCAGGAAATGTCAAATAAAACGGAAGTAAAATGGGCTGAAATCAGTTCATTTACCGGAGAAAGGATGTTGATTATTGGCGCTCCAACATTTGACTTAAAAGCATTGCCTTTTCCCAATGAATCATTGGAAGATAAGTTAAAATATGGAGTTGATCTAAAAGCGTCTTCTGCCAATCATTTTATAATCGGACATGAATTATGGGAAATGAATGACTTTAATATTCAAGACTTTAAAATTGGCGACACAAATTTGTCTCATACTAAAATTAGGTTAAAAGTATATCAATCAGCTAAACCCAAAGCTTTTGATTACTTTGCTCAAAGAGCTGAATAGCTCTTATTCAAAGTCTCTTTATGATTTGATTTTTGTTCATTAATTGTCTTGTATTAAAATTAAATACTATATCAAAAAATTTGGTAAACTTTGGTTAAATCTTTACTTCAATCTATCTAGAGCAATTCCAGAGTGAAGAAATTTGTATATTTGCGACGAACTTAATTGTTCAATTCTATATCAGATGTTTAAAAATAAATACCTTCTTGTTCCGCTTGTTTTAGTGGCTGCTTTTTTATTTTATATAGTTATTTGTAATTTTTCTCCTAAAACTATTTATGTTAATCATAGTATTAAAATAAATGCTTCAAAAGGCTTGGGATTTATTATGCTTAACGATGTCCGTGAATGGCAGAAGTGGCTTAGTTGGAATGAGTCAGATCCGGATCTAAAGATTAGTACCGGAGGAAGGTACACGAATATCGGAGCAAGTTTTACTTTTGAAGGATCCAAAATGGGTAAAGGCGTATTGCGGTTAGAAGAAGCTTTTAAGGATTCAATTATTGTGTCTTATTTAAAAAGTTCCAATTGGCCTTCAGAAATCGCTACATACTGGCAAATCATTCCCGAATCGAAATCCTCTTTCACCTTAATTACAAATTCCAGACTGCAGAACAAAATACCATTACTTAAAAGACCTTTTTATACGAACCTTGAAAGAGATTTTAAAGAAATGCATCTTGCGGATTTAGATTCTTTGAAATCACATGTCGAAAATTTGATTAACACTGAATTCGGTTTAAAATCTACAACATTTGAGGGCAAAAAATATTTCGGAATAAAAACACCTATTCCAAATTATAAAATGCAGAAATACTATGCTGAAAAATTTCCTTTAATCTATACGTATTTAGATTCTATTAAACAAGAAGTTGCAGGACCTCCTGTTGGATTGGTTTTTGGCTGGGACAGTGAAAATAGTATTGTAGATCTTATGGCAGCAGTTCCTATTCAAGGAAACATTAAAGTTCCACTGGGATTTGAAGTGATTGAAATACCAACAGTTCCTTGCATCAAATTGGAACATTTCGGTTTTTATAATACTTTAAAAAATGCCCACGCAAAAATGGACAATATTATGAATACCTCAAGTTTTGTTCTAAAGGCTCCGATAATAGAAGAGTATGTTTCAAGACCTTCTGAAGAAAAGGATACGAGTAAGTGGTTAACCAACATTTATTATTTATTGGAAAATGTAGGATCTTATTCAGAAGGTGTAAAAAACAAAAAGACTTTAGAAGAAATGATTAAGGAACAAGAAGATGCAAGAAAGAAAAAACTGGGACTTATTAAATAAACTTCATAAAGTATGTGTGTTTTCTTTCTCACTTCTTGCAACTCCCTTACTTGCTCAAAATAATTTCTTGGATTCTATCGACAAACATATCGCACAATCTACATTTGAATTTCTTTCCAAGGACCATATTCATGGAAAATTTAACCCTGATACTAGTATAGAATTTTCTAAGATAGACTCTCAGTACTGTTATAAAGACACTTATCTGATTTCAGAAGTATACGAAGCGTTCATTAGAATGGCAAATGCTGCAGAATCGGATTCAGTTATACTTAAAATACTTTCCGGCACAAGAAATTTTGAACATCAAAAATCATTATGGGAAAATAAATGGTGTGGTAAAACAAAAGTTAATGGTAAGAAATTAAATATTTTATATAAAGATCATTTTTCTCGTGCCAATAAGATATTGGAATATACAGCACCACCTGGTTTTTCCAGACATCATTGGGGAACGGAAATCGATATAAATTCAGTTGATGTCGAATATTTTGAAACCGAAGAAGGAATTAAAGTATACTCCTGGCTACTTAAAAATGCAGAAAAATTTGGATTCTGTCAAACCTATACACACAAAGACTTAAGAAATAACAAAGGCTTCAATGAAGAAAAATGGCATTGGTCGTACTCTAAACTTTCTGAACCCATTCTCAATGAAGTTATAAGAACTTTTAACAAATTAAATATTTCTGACTTCAGTGGGTTTCAAGCTGTACGCAGAATCGACCTGCTTGATGATTATATTCTTTCGATAAATAGATGTCACTAATATGGCTTTAACAGATTCCAATATGTTGCCCTTAGGCACTAAGGCTCCACACTTTAATCTTCGAGATGTTCTTACCGATAAACAAGTTTCTCTTGAAAATTCTTCATCTAAAGGAACAGTTATCATATTTATGTGTAATCATTGTCCTTATGTTATTCATGTAATTAAGGGCCTTGTTAAGCTGAGTAATAAATATAAAGATGATGGAATCAATTTTATTGGCATAAATTCAAATGATATTGTTAAATACCCTGACGACTCTCCTGAAAACATGAAAAAATTTGCACAAGAATATAAAATTAATTTTCCCTATTGCTTTGATGAGACACAAGAAGTAGCGAAAGCATATAATGCAGCTTGTACTCCGGATTTTTACCTATTTGATAATTCTTTACAATTGGTTTATCGTGGAAGAATGGATGAATCAAGACCGTACAGCCAGATACCAGTAACAGGTATAGATCTGAGCAGAGCCATTGATATAATGTTGAAAGGTGATAAAATTCCGGATTTACAATACCCGAGTGCAGGTTGCAATATAAAGTGGAAATAGTATACCTTGGAAAAGGTTTTAATTCAATAGGAATTGCACAGTTAATCCTCCGTTGATCCTTACATCTTTAAAACTTGTACTCACATAAGGAACACGTCGATTGTAATCCACATGCATCCTTACATTTAAGTTCTTATTAATGTTATATTTCACTGCTGGAGATATCATTATCACATGTGCTCCATTAGAAATTTGCGCCGCAACCTGTTGACCGACATCAAGATTATGAACTTTTGAAATATCGTCTCTAAGACTGAAATCACAGGTAAACTGTAGGTCGTTTCCTTTAGGTAACTTAGCATTCACTTCTTCCTGTGTCTGCCCCTTTTTTGGTTTCTTTGGCTTCTTTATTTTCTTTGCTCCCGGTAAGAAATTTAAGTAAACGTTCTTTACTATATAGCCGGTTTTTATTGTATAGGTTGTCGCTTTAGTTTCTGTTAATTGCCCATTAAGGGAACTATTCATACTTAGCTGTCTGCTCTTGGAATAATCCAAAGAAAGATCAAATCCACTTTTGGTTTTCATATTTATTCCAATTAACGGACTAAATGATTCATTAACAGTAACAGTTGGAATCTCAAGCTTGGTATAATAAGAAAGTGTATCTGAAGATCGTAATCGAGTTGGAACACCGAATGAGTTTTCTTCATAGTCGAGGTTTGTTCTAAAACTACTAACTGTAAAGGTGTTCTTATAAGCGTGGCGTATTGAAAAATCCTGAAATACATTTTTCATTCCACCCAATTTCGTTAAACCTGAATAATTCAATTGCCAGTTAGGCATTGGTGCAACTTTAAATACATCTATATTCGATGTCTTAGGATCAGCATCTCTATATGTTGATATAAATGACCCTAATATTACATCTTGATGAAATCCCGTGAACCCTTCACGATATTCACTATTTCCTGTACTTGGATTTGTAATTCCATATCTATCTCCCAGTCTTGAAGAAACAATTTCTCTGTTTTCAGAAAACTTACTGAATAACGCATCAATATCTTTTTTAAATAATGTTTTCGTAGAAATATAACTCACTGTATATGTCCCTGTATAATATGGCGAAAGATGCTGAAATCCATATTGGCCAGGATTGGTATTTATCAATTCATCATACTTAAATGTTTCTGAATAGTCATTCGTATGTGTCTTATCAAGATTTAAATCAATATTGAAATTCTTAAACACTTCAATCCTTCCTTTTGCGCCAATTGTTTTTGTGTTTCTTTGAATGACTTCACGGTTTAAACATAAATTCTTTGTGATCCAATCTTTATCAGCTGCCTGATCAAGGAATCCGCCTTCACCCAAGTTAGGTTTAATACCTGCGATAAATCCCCAACCCGGTGCAGTAAATCCTTTATTCATTCCAAGCAATTCCGGTCTTTCCGTAAATCCGGGAACAACAGTAGCATTGTTCTCTGTATAATTAAGTTGAATTCTACGAACCATCATCAGCGGTCTCAATGCGATTTTCTCAAACATTGTTATTTTTCTTTCGCCAGAATTTTGTTTTTTCTCTTTTGCTCCTTCCTGATCTGTCTTTGTTTTTGTTTTTGGCTTTTTAACCTGAGATCTTCGTCCGGAATTATCAGATTCATCATTAATTCTTTTCAGGTAGGGAATCTTATTATATAAGTTTAAGAAATTAAATTCTCCATTTAAACTGATAGTATTTCCATTTGAAATTACACTTCCTAACGAATCAATAGTTCTTTGAGATCCGGAAGCCCAACCATAATTGCTATTATACTGTGCTCGTGAGGTAATCCATTCAAATCCCGGTATTAATCGTGTAGGAAGATTATAGCTTAAGGAAACATTATGTTTGAAATCTCTGATTCTACCAAAGTTTCTTAAGTTCTCTCTTGCAAATGGCTTCTTTTCGGATTCATCTACAATACGTCCAGTCAAAGGATTAACATGTCCACCCTCTAATGGATTAAAAGTTATTTCATCGACAACAGCATCCACCTGTGCATTGTAATTAAATTTAATGGACTTGGTTAAGTCCCAATTTAAAGTGTAATCTCTTAGCCAACCGAATTTAATTGTTTCCCATGATGCATAATTCGGTGATGCAAACCTGTAAATTGTAACCGCTTGTTTTCTGTCGAGGTTATTTCGGATTGCAATACTATTAGGAATAGGATTAAAATTAAACTCAGAAAGAAATTTTAGATACTTACTTTTAATAAACTTAAAGGGTTCTATATATTTAACATTTAATCCGAAGTTATAATCTAAAGCTCCTTTCCTGGTTTCTAATTTATCCTGAAGAACTATTGGATTGTGTTTTAAGCTCACTGATTGCCCATAACTCATCGCAAAGTTTTCAATATTCCATGGCATCGGTTTTTTACTGCCGGTTCTGTTTTTTCTAACATTATTAAAGGCAAATCCTCTTACAGTTGTGTAATCAATAGATTTTTCCAGAATAGAATCTCTTGCTTGACCACTTAATGCCTGATCTAATTTGTCTTTCAGTTTAACATCACGATCATTAGCATCATACTCTGGTCTGCTTTCAGCCACCGAATATTGTGCAGTAAACGGCAATGATATAGATGCAGATTTTGGTAAAAACTTTCCCAGATCCAAAGATGTTGTTGCATCAAGTTGTTTGATTTCATCCAGTGATCGGTCATTCAATCTTTGATCAATTCCACCATATCCTAATGAAGTATACGCACCGGCTACACTGATATTTCCAAGATCTGCAAGTTGTATTTCACCTCTGGCAAGTGCAGCAAAACCACCACGATTTTCAATTCCAGTTAATCGCATTTCGTTGACCCAAATTTCCGCTGATACAATTGTATTACTAGAGGAATTCTTCATTCCAATCATGATTCCTCTGACTCCTGCAAGATTGGGGTTTCCAATAATTTTTACAAGGTTCTGCATTTTATCTGGATCTGGAATGCTGTATTCTGTTGTAAATGGAATTCCGTCAATATTTCTTTTATTCTTAAGGTCAATTAGTAAGCTTAACGGAAAGTCAAACTCATTTTCTTTCAACCACACAATTTCTCCCGGTTTTATGCCAGCTGTATCTACAGTCTTACCAATCATCTGAATCGGTATCTCATATTCATAATAATTATTCGTAAAGTCTCTTCCAAGTCTTACAAAGACTTTAAGATCACTGCTGTTGATTCCTTGATTTGCATCTTCAGCGTGAACAAACATTTTAAATCTTTCATATCTTCGAATATCCAATTCAGCTATACGTGTGATGGTAGTAGTACATTGTGGTAGGAAGTTTGTCTTTCTCATTAGAATGGCAGCCTCATTCGCCAGAAGGTTAGCCGTAGTTCCAGAACCAAAAATTTGTTGACGCTGAATACCCGGCGGAGTTTCATAACCAAATGGTTTTCTACTTTTGTTCTCTTCTATATCAACCTTATCCAAAATAAGATCATTGGTAGCATCTCCGGGACATCTTGAATCCTGACGTCTCCAATTATTTCTTCCTAATTGTAATTTAATAAATCGCAGTGTTACTGACTCTGAAAAGTTGGTTACCAACATTCTCATGGACTGAATAGATCTAAAATCACTTAAAGTTCCTTCTTTGTGCGACCAATTTGCAATAGGTATTCTAAAACGATACCAGTTTTCATTATTCCTTGTAACAATTGTTTCTGTTATAAATGGAGATACTATTTTTCCTCCTGATGTAGATAAGTCAACTGTATAAGAATAATAATTTTCTAATTCATTCAGAGATCTGTCAAAGTTTAGATCCTCTTGGTCCGGTTGTCCAGTAGATGCAGTTGAAATCTGATTTCCCTGCTCTATTTGAGAGTTTCCTTCAAGCATATTATTGCGCTTGTATTTCTCAAGTACAGTTGCATTCGTTGGAAAGTCTGTTGCTCTGTATGATTTATAATCATCATTTGATGGATCTAATTCAACAAGGGTATAAGCATTTTGATTGAGTGATCGTAGTTTAGTCAGATAATCCTGAAAATGTTCTTGTTCTGTGAGATCATTTTGACCACTTGCATTTCTGCTTTTTAATCCATCTAATCCTATATCTTGCTGTTCTCTTTCATTATTATCGAATGTATTAATTATAGGTGCTTTTGCTGTTATTTTTCCAAAAGGAGTTATTAATGTTGGTAATTTAGTATTTGTGGTGGGAAGTCCGTTTTCAAATTGTGCAATTCCATCTTTAAGAATATCTTCAGAAAATGTTCCTAATTGAAGAATAAGTCTTCCTGAATCAACTGAAACAGTTGATCCATCATGTTTAGGGAGGTATGGGTCTAATAACCAGAAATCAATGTATTCCACATTCGCAATTTCAAAATCATTGGTATTAAGTTTGGTCATAATCCCACCCCAACGTGTCCTGGGATCATTTAATTTATTATTAGCATCAATTCCTGAAGTTTTCTGTCCATCATTACCAGCTATTCCACCCATTACATCATAATTGTATGGACCTTTCTCTCTAGGATAGTAAGTTAAATCAAAAGTTAGTTCTTGTGAAAAACCTATCTGTCTTTGTCTGTTTGGAAAAATCTCTGTCTCATCTACAAGCCTTGTATATGAATTGTTAGCGTCGGGTGCGCCGTTTCTGGCTACTGGATCTATACGATACCAACTCAATAAAGCTCTGTTTGAAGAGGTGTAAAGATTTTTCAAAACGTTGTTACCCAAAAATTGATCCCCGAGACTTTTGGAAGTTGGAACTGAAGCCAATATCCATTGATTAGGATTAAAATATAATCCAATCCCTGTTGCCGCTCCTTCAAAATCATCGATGTAAACTACACCTCCTTCACTTCCTGTTTGTTCAATCGCTCTAGAATATCCCGGATCCAGATATGCAGCTTCAGCCTGAATAGATATTTTAGATGCCTCTTTCGTGGAATAAATTGGCAACGCATCCAACGCTCTTGTTAACCAAGGAGTGGATTTAGAATATCCGAAATCAAGTCCATATACTTTATTATTAATTGGATCTTCTCCTAAATTTACTTTTTGTGTTATCGGTCTTTCAAACAAGTTCATGAAAGTTGAACCGATATAAAAATCTTTGCTCTTGGAATATTCCGCACGAAATCCAATCATTGCTCTTCTTTGTAGACTAAACAAAGAGTTGTTCTCGTAGTCAACGGTAATATTATTATTTCCATTTAATAAGGACTCATTAAGTATCGTAACTTTTCCTTGATTACGATCAACTACATAATCAACATTTTCAGTTAATACCAATGACCCTGCGCGCACGATAATTTTCGCATTGGGATCTGTTCCCCCAAAAGTGTTTAATGGAATCTCATTTGATTTTCCTGATTTAGAAGTTCCTTTCATTAAAAATTGATTGGAACTTAAATTTTGTCTCGCTTTGGTTATTGAAGAATCATATAAAAATTCATACTGATACTTCTTATAAATGTCTTCAATTTCGTTATCCGGTGCAAGTGGAAGTGCTTTCTTAATTAATTTTTTTAATCCTGTTCCAAACGGTTCAAGCACAGGAAATATAACAGCTCCTGAATTTGGAATTACTGTTTGACCAGGTATCCAATCAAATACACCATCTGGCTGAGGATCATTCGTTCTATTTAAATTATCCAATCGGAACAAATTCAAAAGAGGATATCCGTCTAATTTTGGATTTGGATCATCAATAAATCTTTGTTGTATTCCTTTAGGAGATTCATAAAAGATATCAAATGTAAATCCATCCTGACCTAGATTAAAGCCACCGATAGGATAAACATTCTTCATCATCAGGTCATAAGAATTGAGTGTTGTAACCTGATTGGATGACTTAAGTAATTTTACAAATGTAAGATTGAAATTAACACTATCAGATCCAACATCAGATGAAACTTCACCAATTTTAAAAGGAATATTTGTTTTTGGATCCTTATCATGACCATTATAAAGAAAGTGATAAGAAACTGCGACTATCTGATCAGGTTTAGGTCTGGTTCTTAAAGAAATAAATCCAAGTTCAGCATTAAAAGTAAATTCGCTGGAATTTAATCTTCTTGCTTGTACCCTTTGAAAATCTTTTCCTTGAATTAAACCGTAATGATTGGTTAATCTGTCAACCGCAGTATTCTGATTTCTTACTAAAGAATCTCTGGAAAAAATTTCAAACATTCTATTAGATTCATTACAAGGAATTGAATCTCTATTTGAACCTTTTAAAGTTACAGGAATGGGACCTGTCGGAAGAAATTGTTGAAACGTAGATTCAAACATATCCTTTGGATCATTAGGCGGTGTTCCAATTTCCGAAAATGCCAATATGGTTTTTACATTTAAATCTCTGGAGTTGGTTCCATCATCTGACATCCATACTTCAATGTCTTTTATTCTAAAACTGCTTTGAACTTCCGGCAATAAATCTAAAGAAGCTTCATATTTATCTCTGTTAAAGTGACTAAGGAAGAAGTGACGATTTTCATCATATTGATCTGGACGAATTTCATATTCATTTACAATTCCTCCTCCTTTAGAACTTATATTTTCATTTCTGGAGTTTTGCTGTGCAATTAGACCTGATAATTTAAGATGACCAAATTGCCAATCTGTTTTAAATCCAAATAAATTTTGAGATCCTTTAATTAATGTTGATCTCAAAGGCAATGCAACGTTTCCAGCTTCAATTTTTTTGATGATATCATCTTCTGTAAATTTTTCACTGTCATAAGCTAACTTAAGTCTTGTATCAAAATCAAATGAAGATTGCGTGTTGTAATTGGTATTTAATTTTAATTTATCTCCAATACTCGCTTGTAATTCCATTTGAATATCCATGTCAAAGTCAGGACCATACTGATACTTTTGACGAGATGTAAGTTGTGGATTATCATTAAAATTATAAAAACCTCCAACAAATAAATCAACATTACCGCGTGGTTCAATTTGAATACCCGCACCACCAAACAAGCGATCTGATAAATTCTTTTTTAGATCAATTTTCTTTAAAGGATCGACGGCTTGAGAAAAGCGGCTCCTTTTTTTGGAAACGCCTGTTTTGTCTTTTAAGTAATCGCGATCTTGCTGTCGAGCTTTGAAAGCCATGTATTCTTCAAAACTTAAAGAACTTGGATTTGAATAATAATCTGAACCTATTTTTTCTCTGATAATATATTCTCCTGTTACAGGATCATATTCAATTTCTTTATCGACAGACTTTGGATCTTTGAGATCGAATGGGTTCTTCTTGTCTTTTTCAGGGTCAGTACCGGGTCGATTTTTATAGGGTATAGTATCAACTATAGTCTGCTTTTCTATAACAAATGGATCCGGCAATTGCTTTCCACCTCCTATGAGAGAGACCCCATAAAATATTATTACGCTTACAATTATAAATACCCTGTTCTGAAAAATCATTAATGGAGAGCTTAGTCCTTAATTCGATAATCTATCCTAACGCCAAAATCCTCAAAAACTTGTGTCGATCTTGCATTTATGAGAGTTTTTTAAGGCAATTTTTGATTAAATCTTCTAAATTTTGTTCTTTAAGTTCTTGGGGATTGAATGTTCGCATTACTTGTTCAACCTGAGCTCTGTTAAATCCCAAGGCAACCAAAGCAGAAGTGGCTTCAGTTCTTCCAATACCATCAATATTTACTTTTGCTCCTGGTATTAACCCGACACTTTCTTTCCCTACCTTATCCTTTAAATCAATTATTATTCTTTGTGCCGTCTTAGGGCCTACTCCTTTAACCTTTCTAAATACCTGATCATCACCAAATTGTATTGCCTCCCGAATCGATTGAGGTTCCAACGAAGAAAGGATCACGCGTGCGGTATTGGCTCCAACACCATTAACGCTCAATAAATGAATAAAAAGTTGTCTTTCATCGTCTTCTGAAAATCCATATAAGAAATGTCCATCTTCTCTGATAATCTGATGAGTAAGAATCTGGACTTCCTTGAGTTCTCTGATTTTCGAATATGTATTTAGGCTGATATTTATCCAGTATCCTACTCCAGATGCCTCAACGATGACATGTGTCGGATGACAATCAGCAACTTTTCCCCTAATAAAGGCTATCATACCGCAAAAATATAAAATATTATATATTATTCTTTTATATAATATATTTGTCGCCTTACTATATTATGATATGAAATATACCAATAGCTATGTTGCATTGATCGTTTGGCATTAGCTTTGCGGTGAAGGACTGTCAATTCATGCATTTTAGTTTTCCCGGTTTATTATGGGCTCTTGGCCTGCTTGCGATTCCAATTATTATTCATCTTTTTTATTTCAGACGTTATAAACAGGTTTACTTTACGAATGTAAGATTTCTGAAGGAACTTGTCGAAGAAACTTCACATCGCAATAAGCTTAAAAATTTACTCATTCTTGCTTGCCGATTACTCGCATTTGCAGCTCTTATTTTTGCTTTTGCTCAACCCTTTTTTAAGGATCAAAAAATGGCTACAGCACGTCACAAAGCCGTTAGCATTTTTATTGATAATAGTTGGTCAATGAACTCTTCTTCTTCGGAAGGAAGTTTGTTTATTAAAGCTAAAAAATCTGCTTTTGATATTATTCAGGCATATTCAGAATTTGATAAATTCCAAATCGTAACACATGAATTAAGTGGAAAACAAACCCAACTGTATTCAAAACCAGAAGCATTAACCGCATTGGAAGCGGTTGTTCAAGGTTCGACTGTAAACTCATTTTCTAAAATCGTAAAAAAACAACAACAAGCTCTTTCAGGTGCCGATGGATTTGAGAAAGAAATTTTTATAATTTCTGATTTTCAAAAATCGATAACCGATCCCATTTTAGATACTTTCCAAACGAACATAAAAATCAATCTTTATCCTTTGGTTGGTGTTAAAGAAGCTAACATTGCCATCGATACAGCTTATTTTATTAATCCGGCAATTTTAAAAAATCAAAATAATCAACTGCTTTATACTTTAAAAAATTATGGTCACGAAGATGTTGAAAATATCAAATTCAGTTATTCAATCCAGGGTCAGGAATATCCTGTTCAAGGAATCAACTTGAAATCTGGAAAAACTGTTACGGATACTTTGAATATTAATATCTCTTCATCCGGTCCTCAAAAACTGATTTTAAAAATCGCTGACTTTCCAGTACAATTTGATGATCAATATTATCTGAGTTTTCAGGCAGAGGAAGAAATAAAGGTATTAGTAATTCATAACAAGAAACCACCAACCAACTTGCTTCAGGCATTACAGTCAATTCCTTATTTTAAATCTCAATTACAAGATGTTGGAGCAATTACTTATGGTAATTTTAAGGACTATCGATTGATAATACTTTCTGATTTACAGATTGTAAGTTCTGGACTTGCGGATGAATTGAAAAAAACATTACAAAATGGAACAAATATTTTTGTTTTTCCAGCTGAAAATCTAAAAGACGGATACGCCAGCCTACAATCATCAATACGATTACCCGGACTTACAAATTTCACAATTTCAAAAAAAGAAGTTGGAAGTATTATTTATGAAAGCGGTCTTTTTGATGATGTCTTTATGACTAAAAAGTCCAATATTAAATTACCTATTGTTAGTTCTTCATATCAATTTACCGGAAATTCTTTTAATGAACCATTACTAAAATTCAAAGACGGAAGTTCTTACGTCATTCGATACGCCTCAGATAATGGCTTTGTGTATGTTAGCTCTTCCTCTGCAGATCCGGAAATAAATTCACTTTCAAAAAATGCTGAAATTTTTCTTCCACTTCTATTTAAAGCATCTGTATCTGGTAAGAATACCTCTGTTTCAGCGTATACTCTTGGGATTGATCAGATCATTCAACTTCCAGTAAAAGAAAATGTAACTTTAAAAGATAATACTGTAAGATGTAAAGGTCCGGAAGAATTTATTACTTCTGCTAGACTAGCACCAGGTGTAATTAACATTGAAATGTTTGATCAGCTAAAAAAATCCGGAATTTACGATGCATATAATCAAGATCAATTATTGGGTACATTGGCTTTTAATGAAAATCGAAAAGAATCTCCAATGGAATTTGTACCCAAAGATGAACTTCAAAAATACTTTGGAGAGAATACTATTATTATAGATCCGGATAATGTAGGAAATCTAACTGCAAGTCTTAAAGATACCAGAGACAAGCAATCTTTATGGTGGTTTCTCATACTTGCGGGTTTGTTGTTTTTAATTTTTGAATCTTTATTAATTCGTTATTGGAAGAATAAGTAAAATGGAATATTTATTTCAGAACGTAACCATATTAGATCCTCTTGGTTCCCATCATTTAAAGCAAAGAGATGTTCTAGTTGCTAATGGAAAAATAATTAAAATAGCAACAAAGATTAATCCTGCGCCTAAAGTCAAAGTTCTTTCTTCCAAAAATTCCTATCTTTCTCCTGGCTGGGTTGATGTAGCATGTTATGGGGGAGAACCTGGCTTTGAAGAAAGAGAGGTTTTGAATAAATTATCTGACGCAGCTATCGCCGGTGGTTATAGCAGGATATGCTATATGCCAAACACGAATCCTTCATTACATTCCAAATCTGAAATACATTTTATTACACATCGTCAATCCTCACTTCCAATTACTATTCATCCTATTGGTGCGATTAGTAAAAATAATGAAGCCATTGAAATGGCAGAAATATTACAGATGCACAAAGCGGGCGCTGTAGGTTTTTCAGACGGAAATCAAGGAATAAAGAAATCAGGTTTATTGCGACGCGCATTAGAATATACACGACTTATTCCACAATCGATAATCATACAACATTCTTATGATGCTGACCTTAGCCCAAATGCTCAGGTGCATGAATCGGTTGAAACAAGTACCTTAGGATTAAGAACCAGTCCATCAGTGGCTGAATTTTCTGCAGTACAAAGAGATATTTCTATTTTAGAATACACACAAGGTCGGATGCTTATCAATAAGC
This sequence comes from Saprospiraceae bacterium, assembly GCA_013140975.1. GTDB lineage: Bacteria > Bacteroidota > Bacteroidia > Chitinophagales > Saprospiraceae > Vicinibacter. The sequence continues at coordinate 3,566 of JABFRV010000050.1, read as the reverse complement.
TTAGTTGTGCGGAATCTGTTAGTCTTGTGCGTAAGTTTAAAAAAGAACTTTCAAAATTATTTGCTTCTGTCTCAATTTTTAATTTAATGTTTCGAGATGCTGATGTCAAAGAATTTAGTTCCGGTCTTAAATTACTTCCCCCACTGAGAAGCAAATCTGATCAATTGGCCTTATGGAAAGGACTCAATGATAATACAATTGATATTATTGTAAGTGATCATCATCCTCTTAATCCTGAGTTAAAAGATTTAGAATTTCAGAATGCAGGTTTTGGAGCCATTTCGTTAGAAACTGCGTTTGCACTATTCTGTTCTAATTCTCAAGATGAGCAGCACCTTAGCCAATGGGTTACAAAGTGTTCTTTAAATCCTAGAAAAATTCTATCGCTTCCGGATGCTACGATTGAAGAAGGAAATGCAGCGGAATTAACATGGTTTGATCCAAATAATCTTTGGACCTATTCCTCTGGTAATATAAAGTCACTTTCTAAAAATAGTCCGGTTCTGGATAAAGAATTTCGCGGAAAATCACTAGGAGTTTATAGTAAAAATCAATTATTTATCAATTAATAATTTTAGATTATGAATAATTTTTCAGGTGCAATTCGAATAGGTTTAATATGGGGAATGGGTTCCATCATTTTTAGTTTGACTCAATATCTCATTACCGGAAATCAAAATACCGGATTACTTCTTGGTATAATTATTTTTCTTGTTGGAATAGCGGTAATGTATCTGATAGGAATTCAAAGAAGAAAACAATTAAATGATTATATCAGTTGGAAAGAGGCTATGACTCATATTTGGGTTGGGGCAATTATAAACACGATCATATATACGCTTTTCATTTTTATTTTGAATAATTATATTGATCCGGATTTAAAACAAAAAACGATTGAAGCCCAAATAAAAATGATTGAAGAATATAGAGGCAGCATGGGAGATGCAGTTGCAGATGCGCAGATTGAAAAAATTGAAAATAACGACCCTTTTAGTTTTACGAATGTACTTTTAATACTTGGTGGAGGAGTACTTGTTCAATTTTTATTTAGCTGTTTGGTTGCACTTGTAGTTAAACGTGATGACCCACAGAAATCTGGCCAGGGCATGAAAGAAATAATGGACAATTTGTAAAATTTATTATTCATTGATAGTTCGAAATAATAAGTGGTTATCTGAAATTATCTGGTGGTTAAGTACCGGAATAATTTGTTTATTCTTTCTGTATCCAATCTATTACTATAAGATCGAATATCCTTTTTACAAAAACAATATTATTTTCATTTTTGGATTTTTTATTTTTTTAAGATGGGTATTACTTTGGCATCTTACTCCTTATGCGAGATGGCAATATTTAAAGTTAACCATTATTTTAATCATCGCACCAATTTTATTTTATTTCAGCTACGAATTTTCTGATTTTAAAAATTATATAGATGAAATAGGTCTTCAGGAAATTGTTACTCATTTAAAGCCCGAAGAGCAGGTCGCAATGACTAAATATATAAGAACAGAAATGATATTCTTCTCAGTATGCGCATTAATTAATGGCGTGTTAGTTCCATTTAAATTGATCTGGAATATTTGGAAGCAGCATAATTTGAATACTGTTTAAGTTTTCTAATTTAATATCTTATTAATAGAATTGAGCAGAGTGAGATTCATTCAAGGAATTAATTCACTCGTAAATATAATTTGCGGATTAAATTTATTTATAATTAATCTTCTTTGGTTGAAAGGCCTTGAATCAAGATTCAATCAAGAGGATTAGAGATATGACTTCTTTTACTCCTTGAGTTTAACTTGAAAAGAATTAAAAGTATTCATACTGTGACTCAAGCCTATACTGCAAAAACTTAAGCAAGCTTCTGCCGATTTAGAAATTATGTCTTGTAAAATTTGATTCTCTTTCTCTGACCATTTTCCTAAAACAAAATTAACTTGTCCACCCTTGTGAAAATTATTCCCAATACCTATCCTTAAACGAGGGTACTTATTTGTACCAAGCATAAGTTGAATGTCTTTAAGGCCGTTGTGACCTCCATCAGATCCATCAGCTTTCATCCTGATTTTTCCAAATTCTAAATTCAGGTCATCAAGAACAACCAGAACATTTTGAATCGAAATTTTCTCTGCTTCCATCCAATACTTTAATGCTTTACCACTTAGATTCATATAGGTAGTAGGTTTAATGAGCAGAATCGTCTTCCCTTTATGTTTAAACTCACATTTATGAACATATCTTCCGGAATCCCATTTTAGATTTTCCTTAGTAGCAATTTGATCAACAACATCAAAGCCAACATTGTGTCGGGTTCCGAAATAGTCTATATCCATATTGCCCAGTCCGGCAATTAAAAATTTCATCCCATAAATTTGTGCAAATATACATGGCCACCATGTGTTTTTCTTGCCATCTTTACGCTATGTTTTATAAAGAACTGAAGATTCTGCTTCGCAAGAATTCCCTAAAAAGAACTCTTAATATTCTTCAGTTATTAAGCTCCTATTTTGTTTCTAGAATTCTGAAAAAAGCAATTCATTGGGGACAACCAATGTCCATTAGTATTGAACCAACAACTGCATGTAACTTACATTGCCCTGAATGTCCATCAGGCTTAAGATCATTTACCCGCCCTACCGGTAATTTACGATTCGAACAATTTGCAAAATTTGTTGACCCTATAACAACTCGATTATCTTCTATCGTTTTCTATTTTCAGGGCGAACCATACATTAATAATGATCTTTTTAAAATGATTCATCATGTCTCGCAAAGAAATGTATATACAATGTCGAGTACGAATGGACATTTTCTTTCTGTGGAAAATTGCATAAAGACGATTCAATCTGGTTTGGATCGTCTTGTAATTTCGATTGACGGCACTACTCAAGATACATATGAACAATACCGTATTGGAGGAAATTTGGAATTGGTAATAGAAGGAACGAAAAATCTTGTTGCCGCTAAAAAAGAAATGAATAGTACTACACCATTAATAGTTTTTCAATTTCTTGTTGTAAAGCCCAATGAACATCAGATTGAGGATGTAAAAAAATTGGCCAAGGATTTAGAAGTGGATCATCTCGAGTTTAAAACTGCTCAAATTTACAACTATCATAATGGTTCGGACTTAATACCTGAAGCGGAAATTTTTAGCCGATACAAAAAACAATCTAATGGTACTTATTCAATAAAAAATAAATTGTTGAATCATTGTTGGAGAATGTGGCAAGGTTGTGTCATTACATGGGATGGAAGAGTTGTGCCCTGTTGTTTTGATAAAGATGCTCAACATAATCTTGGTCAGATTTCAAATCAAACACTAAGAGATGTTTGGAGAAATAAATCATATCAAGATTTTAGATCAAAAATAATTTTAGGTAGAAAGAATATTGACATTTGTACCAATTGCACTGAAGGAAGCTTAGTGTAATTAAACCCAGATTTTTCAGTTGACTTTCTATTACGAGCCAAAATTTCTTCAAAATCATGCACTTACTCATATTTTTATCCTCAACATAATGGTAACTATGCTTGCGGTAAAAATACTCCGTGAGCACTTG
>JABFRV010000151.1 GCA_013140975.1 Saprospiraceae bacterium | reverse complement strand
GTTTCATTCTAGTTCTCCATTTTTTAATATTGCCTAAACTCAATTTTTATTTCAAGTATATTTACGTGATAATTTTTAAAAATGATTCGTACGTTATATTTTCTATTCTTTTCTTTCTATTCATTTTTAATATTCTCACAATCCAATCCTTTATTAGAAATGATGCTTCCACCCGCGTCAGACAGAATGCCAGAATGGGCAAATCTACTTTATGAAAAACCTATAAATATAAATAAGATTGATAGTGCTTTCTGTACTTACTATTCAACCCACGCTTTTACAAAAAATCATTATACCCGATATTATAAAAGACTCATTAAATCGTATCAATCAAATTTTCAAAGTGATGGATTGATTAAGGAATGGTCTGCAGAGCAATGGAATGAAGACCGAAATATAAAAGAACAATCGCGATTATCTAACAATCAAAGAACACATGCAAATGAATGGAAAGATATTGGGCCAAGAACAACCCAATGGTTAGCAAATGATAATAGACGTGATACTTTTTGTCCGTGGCAGGCAAATATATACGCGTTTGAAATTTCGCGATCGAATCCGAATGTTCTTTATTGTGTTACTGAAACCGGATCCTTATTCCGAAGTTCGAACAAAGGTCAAAGCTGGATTCTCAAAGGACAAAATTATGTACTCAATTCTGAAGCGATAGCCATTCATCCAACCAATGAAAATACAATCTTAGTTGCTGTCAATTCAGCAATTCGCAGAAGCACTGATGGCGGAAATACATTCACAACCATTTTTTCTAGCAGCAACATGGGTATAACTGATATCAGATATAGCCCATTTAACACAAAACTAATTCTTGCAGCAAGCACAACAGGCTTATGGAAATCAACTGATGACGGAGCAAACTGGAGTAAATTAATTTCAGATCATTGTGTTGACATAGAATACCATCCAACATTAAGCAGTACAATCTATGTTCTTAAAAAAAATACGACAACGAACTTTTATGAATGTTGGAAGTCAATTGATGCCGGTGTAAGTTTTCAAGCAAAAACGGTTGGATGGCCTAAGGGATTAACAAATGGTATCGGCAGATTAGCTGTCAGTCCTGCTGAGCCTGATTGGATTTATGCTGTTCTTCTTACGAATGACAGACCGCGAATTATGAGAAGTGAAACAAAAGCGGAATCATGGACGATTGCTGCAATCGGAGAAACAATAGAATTTGGAATGGACAATTGGCAGGGTTTTTATGATCTTGATCTTATGGTCAGTCCTATTAATGCTGAAATTATTATTGTTGGAACAGGCTCCACTTATTTTGGATTTGATAAAGGCTCTATGTTTAACGTAATTGGAGGTTATGGCGGTAAGTTTCCTTTGCATCCGGATTTACAAGTTTGCAGAAGCAACGGCAATGACGCTTACATCTGTACGGATGGCGGAATTATGTATTCAGATGATTTCTTTTTAGATCATGCTACCTATAGAACATTTGGAATTACTTCAACAGATTTATGGGGATTTGGAAGTGGATGGAATGAAGATATTCTTGTGGGCGGAAGGTATCATAATGGAAATACAGTATGGCATGAGAATTATGGTCCGCAAACACATTTACGTATGGGAGGAGCTGAGGCGCCAACAGGTTATGTTCATCAAATAAATAATCGTCAGGTTTATTTTTCTGATATCGGGTCATACATAATGGGCGAATCTAAAAATGAAAAAGTCGTTCAACAAACTATGAGTTTATGGCCAAACGAATCATATTTCAATATGGAATACAGTGAGATTGAATTTCATCCTTTGTATTACAATGATATGTACTTAGGCAAAGATGCATCTATCTATAGATCCGAAAACAATGGTGTGTCGTTCACAAAACTATTTACGGTGACTGATCCTGGCGCAGTAATTCAACACATTGAAATATCCAGAGAGAATCCTAATATCATGTTTTTCTGCACAAGAAGTAATAGTCCTTCCAATGGAAAAATCTGGAAGACTGAGGACGGTGGAAAAACTTGGAAAGAAACAACACCAATTCCTGTATCAAACGGGCAAAGAAGAATAACTCAAATATGTCTTAGTGAAAAAAATATTCTTTATGCGGCATTGCGAACAGGAAGTAATGGGAATAAAATTTTTAAATCAGAAGACCTTGGAAATAGTTGGATAAATTGGACAACCAGTGAATTGAATGATGTAACTCTTGATGCTATTACATATCAGCTTTCATCACCAAATGAAACAGTTTATTTATCAGGCGGTGCAGGAAAAACATTTTTCAGAAATAAAAATATGAGTTCCTGGGAATTGTATAATTCCAATTTGCCGGTAAATCATTATTCCAGACAGACGAGGCCCTTTTACCGTGATAATAAGTTAAGATCCGGAGCAAGTAATGGTATTTGGGAAATAAGTTTGGCAGAAAAATCTGTTCCTTTTGCGCAAGCCAGTGTGGATAAAAGATCTACTGCTTGTGCAAGAGATACGTTTTACTTTGATGATTTTTCTGTTCTCGAGTATGATGGAAAACATGAATGGGAATGGAACTTTCCGGGTGCACGATTTGTCAGCAACAATAAAATTCGCAATCCAAAAGTAGTTTTCTCGGGACCTGGAGAATATGATGTTACTTTGACAGTAACAAATTCTGCCGGAAAATCGTCAAGAACTTTTTCAAAAATGATTACGGTTGAACCTAGTTCCTGTAACATTGATCTTGCTCCTGCAACAGCATTGTCAATGAATGGAACTAATCAGGTTATTACTCTGCCGGCTATACCACAATTGAAAAATGCGACCGGAATAACAGTAATGTGTTGGATAAAAATTCATGACAAACAACAATGGTTTACTCAATTAATTTCCAATTGGGGTTCAAGCTCGAATTTTGGATTTGGATTTGCATTTCAGGGATATGTCCCGACAACAAATCTTACTTTTAGCTGGAATAATGTTCCGTATCAGCTAACGACTTCTCACGAAGTTCCAATAAATCAATGGACACATGTTGCAGTTACTGTTGATACAGGAAAAGCAGTTGTTTATATGGATGGCAAGGCATGGACTAGGAGACAAAAATTCTCAATCGATCTTTCAAAAACTCCTTTCACAATGGGAGGAGGAGTTCCCGGTCAAGGTGGAACTTTCAACGGGTTCATGGATGAATTTAAATTCTATAAACGAGCTTTAACTCAAAGTGAAATTCGTGAGCAAATGCATCTAATTACTAAAGAAGCCGATCCCGATCAAGTGTTGTATTATCAATTCAATGAATTAAATCCTAACGTAATTTACGATAAATTAGGAGTAGTACATGGATTAAATGGAGCATCAGAATTGGTCAAGTCAAGAATAGCTGCCGGTCCTGGAGTAAGTGACAGAATAAGTGTAACAAAAAATCAAAGTTACGTTTTTCCAAACACGAATACTGAACTTGAATTTAGTACGGGAACGATTCCAAATGGAGAAATGGTTTTATCAAGGATACAATTGCAACCTGACACTATTGATTTTCCCTATAATCAATTGGCGAATGAATATTTTGTTTTGCGTAATTGGGGATCTAACGCTTCCTTTAATTCTTTAACTAAAATAAATATTGATAGCACAAAAATCTCTTCTAAAAACTCACAATTACATTATAGAAGCGCTGCAAATGCTGAAGGGGCTAATTGGAGGTTGAGCACTCTTAAAGGAACCAATCAAACGCTTGAAGTTGATGGCAATACTTCTTTTCTGAATGTCAATCAAATAAGTTCGTCTTCACAATGGATAATTTCAGGTGAAAAAATAATTACAGAAAGTTTTGATTTGGACAAATCGCTTTGGAAGGTATATCCCAATCCAACTGAAGAGGTTTTATTTATTCAGAATTTGAATGGCGATGTCAATAAAACGACATATACTTTAATAGATGCAAGCGGAAAAAAGATAAATGAAAGAGAATTTGTGAATTTGGCTAAAATCAATGTATCTAACTTGTCTACGGGAATCTATTATTTACAATTAAGCCAGGAAGAAAAATTGATAGGAAATGTTAAAA
>JABFRV010000074.1 GCA_013140975.1 Saprospiraceae bacterium | reverse complement strand
ATATTATTATTATTTATTATATATAATAAATTGCAATATGTGTTTCTTGATAAATTGCGTCTATGATCTTCATTTTTTTACTTGTGCAAATGAATTTGATTTTACGAAATACCTGAATTATATTTGCCTTAATCCTATGCTAGTAAGTCAACTTTTGGATATTCAAGAATTTGTCTGGCCTCAACCGGATCAACATCTTATTCGTACTTCTTACAGAAAATTATTCCGATCTATTAATCAGTCAACGATTAGTGAGGAGGAGAAGAAGGAAGTTCGCAAAGCATTTGAATTTGCATTAAAGGCACACGGAAGTCAGCGACGAAAGTCAGGAGAGCCTTATATAACGCATCCCATAGAAGTAGCCAGAATCTGCTTTGAAGAGCTAGGCCTTGGATTCAAATCCGTAATCGGAGCATTGCTTCATGATGTTGTTGAAGATACTCCAGTCACGCTTTCTCAAGTCAAACAAGAATTTGGAGATAAGATTGCTCAAATTGTAGATGGACTTACAAAGTTGGATGGATTGTATAATGTTGAGAGTCCTCAAGCTGAAAATTTTAAAAAAGTATTAAGCACTTTATTAGATGATGTGCGGGTGATACTTATTAAAATGGCAGACCGACTGCATAATCTCAGGACAATTGATGCGATGTCTAAGCATAAGCAATTACGAATTGCAGCAGAGACGAGTTTTATTTACGCACCCTTAGCACATCGACTTGGACTTTATAATTTAAAATCAGAATTTCAGGATATTTGTTTAAAGATTACGGAGCCGGATATCTATAAACAAATCGCTTCGCGATTACTTGAGACTCAAAAAGAAAGAAATAAATTTATAGCAGAATTTATTAAGCCGATTAAAGAAAAACTTGATTTGTTAAATGTGCCATACAGAATATTTGGCAGGCCCAAATCAATTTCTTCAATCGCGAATAAAATTAAAACGAAAAGAGTAAAGTTTGAAGAAATCTATGATTTATTTGCCATTCGAATTGTTTTTGATATTCCAAAAGAATTAGAGAAAAGTATTTGCTGGCAGATTTATTCTATAGTTACAGATGTTCATAGGCCTATACCTGAACGATTAAGAGATTGGATTACTACACCAAAATCTAATGGCTATGAATCATTACATACGACTGTTATAAGTAAAGCTGGAAAGTATGTTGAAGTACAGATACGCTCTGAAAGAATGGATGATATTGCAGAGAAAGGATATGCTTCTCATTGGAAGTACAAAGGAGTGAGTAATATTCATGGAATTTATGATCATTGGTTTAATAGTATAAAAGATGTATTAGAAACTCCACACAATGATGCAATTGAATTCCTGAATGATTTCAAAGCCAATCTTTATGGTGAAGAAGTTTATGTTTATACTCCCAGAGGAGATATGATTGTTTTGCCAAAAGGTGCAACAGCGCTGGATTTTGCATTTTACATACATACCGATATTGGAGTAAAAACCAATGCTTGCAAAATTAACAATAGACTGGTTCCATTGGGTTATGAATTACAAAGTGGAGATCAGATTCAGGTTTTGACCAATCCTAAACAAAAGCCTACTGAAGATTGGCTAAAAATGGTAACAACCAGCAAGGCTAAAACAAAGATTAGATCAGCACTCAAAGAAGATCAAAAAATAATTGCAGAATACGGTAAAGAAATACTAGAACGAAAGTTTAAAAGTGCTAAAATTCCATTGGATGAAAACATGGAAACACTATTGAAGACTTTAAATTTCAAAAGTAAAATTGATTTATTTCATGAAGTCAGCGTTGGTAATCTTGATTGGCAGGATATAATTAAGAATTTCAACATTGAAGGCAATCGATTAGTGCCTGTAAAAATAAAAGATGTAGTTAAAGAAGAGGAGAACTTAGAAAATAAGGAGAAGCTATTTAGCACACAAGGCAAGCTAATTATAAATGGAGAAGATGCAAAGACATATAAGTACTCTCTTGCAAGTTGTTGCAAGCCGGTTCAAGGAGACGATATTTTTGCATATGTTACTGCAGGTTCTGGTGTAAAGATTCATCGAATCAATTGCAAGAATGCTGAGAATATGATGGTCAATTATAGCTACAGAATTCTTAAAGCGGAATGGACAAATACAACAGGTGATAAATTTACGGCAGATCTTATAATTCATGGAATAGATGAAGGTGTTGGGGTGATTGAAAGAATCACTCATACTATATCAAGTTTGCACGGCGTCAATATTCGTTCTTTTAGTATTATGTCCCATGAAGGAACGTTTGAAGGGAAGGTAAGTCTTGTTGTTTCTAATAAAGATCACATCGATCAGATCATAGACTCCCTAAATCAAGTAAAAGGAATTGCAAGTGTCATTCGATCTGAAGAGTAATTGAATTACGAATTTCAAATTACGAAATATGAATGAGTGTAATGTTGTATTTTGCAATTGGAAAATGTCGATAAATATTTATAATTAAATAGAATAATAAATGTATGAGATTTATTCATATCAAATTTTTGAGAACAAGTTAATAACATAAATAATTGTAAAAAGTAATTTGAAAAAGATTGCAAAAGAGATTTTCGGAAGTGTATATCTATTGTATTTAGGCATTGTTAAAAAAATATTTGGAATTCGTCCAATCGTAAATAAACTTGAGCATTGCAAGACTTTTTTAATACCATTGATACTTAAAAAATTTCATGCAACTGTTGGTGATCGTGTTACATGTAAAAAAGGATTAGCTATAGAGAACGCTTATGAGGATCAAAGTTCAACCCATGATTTTTCCAGGCTGAAAATTGGTGATTCATGTTTTATAGGAAGTTATGTAATGCTTGACTTGACGGATAGAATTACTATAGGTCATAATGTTTGCATAAGTGCGAGAAGTAGCTTAATCACACATTTTGATGTTGGCAACAGACCACTGTCTGCAAAATACCCAAGAAGAACAGGTGCGATTGTTATTGGTGATAACTGTTATATTGGTTTGGGTGCTATTATTCTGCATGGTGTAACTCTTGGAAATAATTGTGTAGTTGGTGCTGGCGCTTTGGTTAAGGATTCTTTCCCTGATGATTCGACAATTGTTGGAAATCCGGGTACAAATAAGAATTAAAAATTAAGGATTAAAAATTGTTGAGGATAGATGCAACATGTATTAAAAGTTCAGGAAGAATAAATGAATAGATTAAGTCAAGAGAATTTTTGTAGATATAATGTTACTTGGTCGTGCATTTACATATGGCGGATATAAAATAGAACCAGCTAATTATCGATTGATTTTATGACATAATCCCAATAGAAATTTTCGTAGATTAAGTTTATCAAATTGATTTAGCTTTTGCTATTAAATTGTATTGGAATATTTATAACATTACCTTCCTTAAGCGCTTTAAACAATGGCAGGGTCATAGGAATGTTACGTTGTTTGAATGACTCCTGTAGGTTTTCGTGAATTTCGGACATAAGAAATTCCAGATCAATCGCTGTGTTTGAGTAAGCGTTGAGTTGATAATTTACAAAAAAGGAATTTAAGGCAGTTTGTAATACAAAAGGTTTGGGTTCTTTAAGCAATGACTTGGTTTTATCAGCTGCATCTAACATTGCTTCGTGGATTTGTTGCCAGGGAAGGTCATAGTCAAAAGTCAAGGTTGTATGAATAATTAGACCTTTGTCTTTAGCGTGTGTTGAATAATTTATTGTATTGCTTGATAGAATTGTAGCATTGGGAATTGTGACGTCTTCATTTTTGTTTGTTTTAATTCGTGTTACAAGCAGAGTTTTTTCTGTTACGCTTCCTTCTATTTCTCCGATTTTAACTTCATCACCTATCTTAAATGGGCGCATATAAGTTATGACAAGTCCTGCAATTACATTATTGATTGAAGAGGAGGATCCAAAGGAAAGTAAGAGTCCTAAAAAAATTGAAACTCCCTGAAAAGCCGGAGAGCTTGAACCGGGCAGATAGGGAAAAATAATAACCAACATAAATGCATATAATAAGAATCGAACAATATTGAAAGTTGGAATTGCCCAATCCGCGTGAAATCCCGGAATAACAATATCTCCTTCTTCAATTTCCGTGCTAATGAACCGTATAATTTTTATTATAAACCGCGTAATAATATAAACAACAATGATTGTAAATAAGTCAGGTAAAAAATTTAAAATATTATTGAAGATCGCTATTGCAGGATTCAGAACCCAATTAAACATAGTTATCGCAAAAGGCTTCGTTTCAGGAAATATACTAAAAACGACCGGAAGGCCTAAATAAATAATAAAAACTATTAAGGCATATTTAACGAGATTGATAAAGTTGCGAATGATATCTTCAATCTGAAGAGCAGAAAATATTTTAATTTTTTTAATCTCATATTTTACTAATGAGGCGTGTATTTTTTGAACCGCATAATTTGATAGATTAAGGAAGGTGCGATTTATAAATTTTATAAGGTAATAAATTATAGTAATTTCAAGTAAGAAAAGTCCTATTTCTGTCAGCTTATTCCAAATTTGTAAGGTTTCTCCAAATCCTATGTGTAATTGATTGAAGAATTTTAGAAGGATTGATAGCTTGATTATTAGGAAATTTAAATGGTACATGATAATTAATGTTTTGTTGGCTTATCAAAATGTGTCCAAAAGTAATAATAAATTAATAATATTTATATTAGATTTTATTTCTAATTAGAGATGCTATTACAGACGACTAGAATAATTTCGAATCTAAATGTAGAGCTTATTATAAGGAATACTTTGATCGAAGCTACCGACGATATTTTTAAAGATATTTGAAGTAATGATTGAATGAACAAAAAAAGTTAAAGATTAGCATACAATATGGAAAAATACTATATTTGATGAATAATAAGAGCTTGCATTCCAATATTCAAGATAGGTGACAATTTAGTGTAAGAACCATTGGTTACTCAGGCAACGAAAATATTGGAACCTGTATCATTAAAGGGAATATTATTTTTTAACATAAACCTAGTCGTATGAAACCACTTTTATTTTTTTTCCTTTCAATTCTTTCCTTCGAAATTGTAAAAGGGCAGTGCACACCAGCTTCGGCAGATAATTGTGAGGATGCCAATGTTTTGTGTTCCTTGGATGAAGTGAATGGATATACTTGTTCGAATATAGATTATTCTAATCCTACTGGTTGCTCACCCTTATGTCCGAGTGGAGGAGTGCTTAATAACACAAGCTGGTGGGCTTTTGTAACGGAAGGAGGAAATGTTTGTATTACCATTACATTTTCGAATTGTACTTTAAATGGTAATGGAGTTCAATATGGAATCTGGGGTGACTGTGATTGTTCACAATCAATTTTCTGTGATCCGGCTTGCACTGGTCCAGGAACTAAAACAGCCTGCGGATTATTGGAGCCTTGTAAAACTTATTATTTATTCGTTGATGGATGTACGGGAGACGTCTGTGACTTTGCTTTAAATACTACCGGAGGTTCGGATCCAATATTGCCAAATTTAGGTGATTTAACCGGGCCTAGAATTATATGTAAAGATGCCTGCAATGTAAAATATAAAATTGGACTTCAAGGTGCTAGTAATTGTAAACCTGCCTGGCAATGGACAATAGATGGTGTTGAATTAGATCAATATAATAATGAAGTAATTTTGGATTTCCCTGATGAAGGAGATTTTGTTTTATGTGCAACAGCAGTTCTTGGAAATATTCAATCCGGAAGTATCTGTAATCAGAAAGGACCTAAGTGTTTGACGATCAAAGTAAGAGATAGTGTTATTCTAAAGGATAGTAGTAGTCGCAATATTTGTTTTGAAAAAAATCCTTTTAAATGGGGGACACACACAATAGAAAAACCCGGAACATATACAGATAGATTTAAGGGAGCTTGTTGTACCATCGATTCCACAATACATTTCAATTTTTTAGATAAACATACACCGCATACAGTATATTTTCTTGGATGTCCCGGTGAAGTTTATATAGATCCAGCAACTAAAAAAACATTTTCAACCTGTCAAAACGGAACAGAAATTTTATTACCGGGAATCTCTACCGGTAAATGTGATAGTTCTTATAATCTGGTAGCCGCGTTTATTAATGGAAGTGGTAGAATGAGAGAATATTGCAAATGGGGTGAAATTCTTCTTGAAGTTACTCCTATAGATAGAACTTGCGCTGATGGTGGTTATATTACAGAGTCATTTAACTACAAATGGTATTTGAAAAATGATCCTTCTAAGAAATCTTTAGGAACTGATGAATTCTTACCATTAACTAAGAAAGATGACTATTGTGTTGAAATAACTTTTAATGGAACATTAGATAAGCTTAAAAAATCTTGTAAGTTTGATGTCTGCGAACAATTCAATGAAGATGACTTTAAGTATAAAGACATTTGCCCTAAAGGAGATCTTGCTCTTTGTGTTGGAAAGATTGGAAAATATTCTGTTGATACAATTTTCCCTGCTGATGCTAGACATATATGGACAGTAGCAGGAGGACAAATATTAACAACGAATCCTATTGCTGCAAAAGAAATTGAAGTTCTTTGGAATTTCGATCCTTCTCCTGCTAAGCAATATACAGGAATTGTATGCTATCATATGGAGAGCTCATGCCCTCCAACAGAGGACTGTTGTATTAATGTTACTATCAAGGCTTCCCTTCATATTAGTGCTGGTAAGGATGCCTCAACTATTGGTTTAAGATATAAATTGAAACCTGAAAATATTTTACTCGGTGAATGGTTAAAGGTTTCCGGTCCGGGAGTTGCTAAATTTACAAATAAGAATGATCCCAACACGTTAGTGAGGGTAACTAAGTATGGCAACTATATTTTTAAATGGAGCGAGATAGCATGTAATGAAAAGATTAGTGATGAGATCAAAGTAAACTTTTTAAAACTGAAATTTATTAATGGAAAATATCAACTTGATACTTGTTGTACTGATTCATTAGGGAGTAAGTTAATTACAAGGGCGTTCAAACGGAATTATAAATTTTATCCAAATCCGGTTTCACAAAGAAGAATTGTTATTGAAGGTGGAGAAGAAGATAGTAAGGATAATTTAGTAATCTATGATCTATATGGCAAACAAGTGTTTGTTAATCCATTAGTATGGGATGCAAATAGTATTGAGATTGAGCTTCCGGAATCGATTATTCGAGGAGTATATATTCTTAAGATAGAGAGTGAGGATGGTACTCGGTTGATTGAAAAGATGGTTGTTGAGTAAAATGATTTGAAAGATAGTGAATGAATTAGAATATCATTTGGTAGTATAATAGGAATTAAGTCTGATAGATATTTATTGGAAAATTTTCTTAATGAAATTTCTATGGAATATTATTATTAATAAGACCAATTTTATTTCACCCAACTCCTCATCTTCCCATACTCTAAAAAATACACCACTTTTACAGTGATGTTATTATTCTTAGCGACTTTAAGGATATTGGTAAGTGATGAAAAATAGTTTATGCCTTCTTTATTTTGCAGTTGTTCATAAAGATTGGCATTGTTTTTCCAACTGATGTTGATAAAACTTCCGGGTTGAAATTCATGTTGGAAGAAAGCATCTATGTTGAAGAAATTTATATTGAAATCATGATTGCCTGAATAATCGGAAGGCAATAAAGTTCCAATATCTGAAAGCTGAAAAAATTTATTAACAATAACTGAGCTTGTATAATGCCTTAAAATTAATCTCATGGAAGTTTTGCGTGTAGGATTGTAGTTTAAATATGCACTATTGACAATTGTTTTTTGATTTCGCTCTGCAAAAATGATTTCATCTTCAGAGATGACTCTTGTAAATCCTCTTGCATTGAATGAAGGATAAAAAGAACTACCAATGCTGATGTTAAATTGATTATTCAGTCGTAAGGATGGTTCGGCTGTGAACGAAAATGTAAGTTGATTCGAACGATTTTCTTTGTAGCTTCCTATATAGAAGTAAGAAGATAGTTTTTTGCGATTGTCAGTTCCAATATTTATTCCTCCATTGTAATATGGTAGGTTCCTAAATTTTTTGCCGTCAACACGAGGTTCGAAATAGTCATATGAATATGTTGGTTGAATGTAACTCCACCAGTTTGCCCAAGATTGATTTTTAAATCTTCCCCAAAATCCAAAGTTTAAATTTGTGCTGACAAATTGTGCAGGTTTCCATCTTGTACTATATCCTGCATTCAGCCACCAATTGCTTTGTAGAAAGATCTTATTGGGTTTGTAGGTGTTGTAGTTTATTCCAGCTCCTGTAAATACGGAATTGTTCCCAACAAATATACCTAAATCATTAGGATCCCATTTTTCATCGAAAGATTCATTATAGATATTCCAACCAAAGTTTCCACTTGTCTTGCCAAAACTTGTGGAGTTGGTAAACCCGATTTTTGTTTTGCCTTCTTCCACAAAGATTTGACTCACTCTTGTTGTATTAGAAAACAGGTAAATATTTTTATTGTCTCTTAAGTTTACATCCAAGCCGGTTACATTGGCATCACGGTAATGACCATTTCTAAAAGTGTTTGCATTAATAATTGTAATATCTGAATTATTGGTAAATCTTTTTTGTGCAACTGCAATATTGTAATTGGTTAAAGGATTAGAATTAATGTTTCTTTGTATACCTGTTAATGTATCAGTAACAGTAGCATCGCTTGAACCTACTACTGCATTGAATATTCCAAAAGCGTATTTAGATTTGGTCCTTCCGGAAAATTTGGATGCATTAATTAACTGTGTGTTTAATGGATTAGAAACTATAACTTCATTTGTATTTAGCTGAGAACTAATATTGTAGTAATTGTAAGGTGTGCCTCCTACGCGCCTGGAATAGAAAATATTTGTTTTGTTAAAAAGATCTGTTCCTTCTGTAAAAAATGGTCTATTCTCCTGAAATCTAATCTCAAATGGGCTAAGGTTTAATATACGTGCATCGGATTGAACTTGTGAAAAGTCAGGGATGAGTGTTGCATCTAGTGTAAAATTTTCATTAATACCATATTTGATATCCATGCCACCACTAATTCCGACAGGATAATTAAAAGTTGTTTTTCCTTCAGTATTTTGTTGAGGAATTCTGTCAGCACTACATGCAAGGTAGGGAGTAAAAGACAATCGAAGAGATTGTTTTAAATCAAGCAATCCGGTGAGTTTGCCCCATTGTTTCATTGGAACATCAAGTGCCGGATTAATTCCTTGCCATACAGAAGCCTCGCCATACCTTTTAATTAATCGACTACATTGAAAACCCCAATTTTGTTCTTTCACTTTAGGAAAGCGAAGGTTGAATAAAGGAATCTTCATCTCAATTATCCAACCTTCATCTGTAAAACCAACATTGCTTTCCCAGACTGCATTCCAATTCCAGTCATTATTACTGGAACCTCCATTTCCATTATTAAAAGAACCAATCTTTGCATCAGCTTGTGTTCCTGCAGAAGTTACAGCAAACTTAAATCCATTCAGTTTGTCGTTGTAAGTATCAAAATTTATTACAAAATAGTCAGTATTGCTTCCTCCGATTTCATCTCTAGGAGATTGTTCTTTGCTGATACTATCCCTATCATCGAATAGCATTACTCCAATATATAAATTCTCTTCATCATAGATTAATTGAACATTTGTCTTCTTTCTACAGGGTGCAAAAGGCTTTGGTTCAAGTTGTACAAAATCGCTTGTCAAAGAACCTGATTTCCAGCATTTATCATTTAGATTGCCATCAATAATGGGTGGAATTTCACATTGTTGAACTACAAAGGTCCTTTGTTCTGCTATGCTGTCATTTGATTGAGCAGATAGGTGTGAAAATCTTATGATTGTAAGTAAAAATACAAAAATGCATTTGCTAATTTTATATGACATAGTATATAAAAATAAAAATATTATAAAATAAATTAAGGAGAAAGTATTTATTATCAATACTTATGTATCAATAATATTTATCACAAAGATTCCAATCAATAAAAAATTGGAAACCAGAGTACTAATCGTTGTTGAATCGAAGTTGAAGTTCTACAGTCGTACTATAAATTTATTATTATAGTATTGCTATTAGAATTGTAGCAGAAGTTAACAGTTGGAATTTCTAATGTATTGAAATTAGTCTTCTCTTGTTTCATTCCAGAAATAAGAAAACTCTTTTTCATTTTTCACTTTTGTGTCGAATGCTTTTTCATATATTTTCACATACTTATTATGATCCTTATCTGAGATTTTATTCGAATTGATTTTCATAACTCCTTTTTCCCAGCGGAATTTAATGGATTCGTTTTCATCAATATAGCCATCATCTTCTAGTTCTTTGATCATTTTTGATTTCCATTCCTTGTCTTCTTCGCTTTGATAGTTGCTATGGCTACCTCTACTATTATTAATTGATGCGCCATTACCATATCCATTCCAGGAATTATTTTGTCCGCCATGCATTTGCCAGTTACCATTTTGATCGACGTAATAATAGCCTTTGTCAACCAGTTGGCGGATTGTATTCTTAAGTTGACAATAACTTTTGGCGAGTTCATTCGATAATTCATCATTATCTTTCAATGATTTCTTAATGTTTTCATGTAGTTTTTCAAGATCTTTGGTTAATTTCTTTTTAGAATTCAATCTATCTTTTTGATTCGTTGAATATTCTTTCAATTCATTTCTAAGATTAGAAATTAACTCCAAATATTCCTTTTTTTCTTCAAGAAATTGGTTGTAATCTCCTGAAGCTTGAATATAATCATTATAAGAGTATGTATAACCAGTGTCATAATCATCAATTCCTTTATTGTATTCCTGTATTAATTTATTGTCTTTGTATTCTTGAATTAACATCTCACCATCATCATATTTTACTATAACAGTTTTATATCCATCTTTATTAGTGATAGTATGAGTACCGGGTTCTAAATCAAGATAATCTTCAACTTTAATCTTATTACCGTTAGATATAATTGCAATTCCTTTTGATGGAGAATGGTTTGCTGAAAAAGAGTTTCTGGAAGTACCTATTCCGCTGGAAGTGGAATTTGTTACTATCGGCAGATTATTATCCTTAGTGGATGAAATTCGAGTTGTAGTTTCAGGTTTATAGTGATTCGCAATTATATTATAAAAGTACTTTTCAAATTTAGGAAAGTCGTCAGGACTTAATTCTACCCCGTTAAATTTTAGCTTTACTACTCGATTTTCTTTAACAGTTATTTCACTTGTAAGGTTATGATCCTGGTAAGTATAGGTTCCATCACTAACTTTTTTAGCCAATAAGAAAGAATCAATTTTTGTTAAATGATTTATGGTAGTAAGATTAACATCACTTTTGATTGGATCTTTCGCGTTCAGTAATGAATTTAAAGCAAAGAATAGTATGAAGATAAGGATCCCTACTGCGACAGACATTCTTTCAAAGAGTGATTGTGTGTATTTTTCTGAACCCAACATTCTTTGAACCCGGTTTAAAAGTTGATACTTATTACTTCCAATTGCTGAAAGACCTAACTTAGGAGTAGCTTGTTGGATGTCACCAAGCAATACAAGAGATTTAGCATATTGAAGGGAGTCGCCACACATTGATACTGCATACTCATCGCAACAAACTTCTCTTTCTTCTCTAATTTTATTAGAAATATACCAGATGGCAGGATTGAAATAGTAAATTACTTCTAAAAGACTTTGCATAAGATTAATTAAAAAGTCATTTCTTTTTATATGAGCGATTTCATGAGCAAGAATTCCTTCAACATCCCGGGGATCTAATTTATTAATTAAACCTATGGGAAAAAGTATGATCGGTTTTAAATGTCCAATCACCATTACCGTATTTACGATAGAGGATTCTACCAACTGAATATTTCTTTTTATATTGGATGAGGCTTGTAGCTTTGTTAGGGTCTCATCCCAATATTCGTCAACTCTGAAATTCTTATTATATTTTATATAATAAAGATAGCTTAATCCTCCCATAAATTTAAATAGCATGAAAAGCATACCAATAAACCACACTAAAATTATCGGGTATATATTTTTATTAACATAAGAATTAATACCACCTACAATATTTTGTACGGCTTTTCCTCTGGAATCAGTTGTTGTCTGAACAATAACAGAGCTTGCTTCGGATTCAGCTGCCGTACTTTCATCAAGTTGTACACTTACTTTTATTTCTTGTGATTGAAAGAGCTGAAGTTGATTGTTAAATGTAGCAAAATTTATTGCAAGAAATAGCAGCAATGAAACAATCCATATGGAGTACTTTACTCCCGCTTTGGTTTTGCGGAGAAATAAAGTTAAAATTCCTGCAATTAATGCAATAACGGTACATTGCCAAAGTGAATGTAAGAAAGTCCAACTTAGAGCATAAAAGAATTTTTGCAAACCAGGCATAATTAATGTTTCCATATTTTTTGGATTTAATGAATTATTTATTTTTTCGTAGTTTGAATTTGATCAAGAAGTTGTCTTATTTTTTCTAATTCCTCAGGAGACGTTTCATTGCTTTTTAAGATGTTGATTACAAGATTAGATGCAGATCCTCTGAAGATTCTTTCAACCATTTCTTTAATGACAATATTCTGTGTATGACTTTCCGTTACAGCGGGTTGATAAATATGTGATCTTTCATTGACCGAGCGATTTAAAACCCCTTTGTCAAGCATTAATTGCATTGTCTTTAGGGTTGTCGTGTAGCCAATTTCTCTAGTCTTATTAATTTCGTCATTTACAAACCTGACCGTTTGAGGCCCGAATTGATAAAGTATTGAAAGAATTTCCAACTCTGAATCAGTAGGGGAGTAAGAAGAATTCATTTGGTTGTCAATTTCTGGCATGATCTATTATTGTACGACAAATCTACTACGATATTTTCCGTAGCTCCAAATTTTTCTACGATTTTTTTCGTAGAATGTAATATATTTATTTTAATAATAAATAAATGACTAAATATCAATAATATAAATATAATTAATATTTATTATAT
>JABFRV010000134.1 GCA_013140975.1 Saprospiraceae bacterium | reverse complement strand
ATAGCTTCCTTATTCTGATATTGGAATGGTAAATTACCTGTAATATTCAACCAATTTATTCCTGCGTCATGAGATATAAATAATCCCTTCTCATTATTTAGACCAATCAAAAATGGATAATGATCTGTATTAAGACCAAGATAATTATCCTTCCAAAAATCCGAAACTGGCTTAGGTGATTCAACTCCATCAGTAACGAATAAATTAAGTCCATCTACCTTATGCCGTCCAGTAATAAATATTTTTTCACTAGATCCGAAATTCATAAAATTTACACTTTGAAAATCATCTAACAAAGGATCCTTGACCCAACTTATCCCTTGGTCATTGCTTCGTAAGAATAATGGAGGGCTTCCAGCTGCATAATAATAAGGAGTACTTCCAATGCAACTTATTTTTGCATCATCAATGTCATCATTAATGATGGTTGACACATACTTCCAAGTAATATTTTTAATCGGGCTTTGATATATTTCTACATAGGGAGTGTCATTTCGATTCGCATATAGATAAACATTAATATATTCATTGTTACAAATATAATAATTTTTTAATTGCCTTCTTATATTGCCGATTTTAGTTTCTTTAAATTCAAGGAAATTACTGTCTGTTAATTGATATTTAATTAGTTGCTTATCATAATTTATCAGAAATAGTAGGTACAAGTTTTCATGAACTTTTATTATCCTATTAGGATAATAATCCTCAATTTTCAATGGCGTCCAAGTAATTCCGTTGTTATCACTTCTAACATAATCACAGCTATATACACTCTTTGCAATTATAAGATTATGATTAGGTTGAATGAAATTAAATAGGTAAGCGTTAGGATCCTTTACTTGCATTAAAGACCAAGCTGTATCAGATTTTTTAATAAATGAATTTTCATTATTGATAGGACAAAATTCTGATGTTGTTTCAAAAGCTGTTGTAGAATCAATTATTTCTATTCTGGTCAAAAAGTTACTTTTAAATTTAGAATTCAAATGATTTATTTCTGTCCAACTATTACCATTATCAGCTGAAAAGAAAGTTTGTGTTGCTGTCTTAGCATATAGATACTTCAGAATTCTATCATAATAAATAAATTCAAATTTAACATTATTATTTGGGATATTAACTTTTTGCCAAGATTTTGACCTATTGAAGGATGCAAAAAGTCCTTCCTCTGAAGCAAGAAAATAATTTGAAGAATCAGTTATAACAGTCCTATACTTCCCGTTAGTTAAATTGGTATATAAATTTCCAGCCCTAAAATCACCTAGGTATTGATAAGTTTTTAAGTTGAAATTGATTGAATAATACTTCAAGGTAAAGTAATCATAAGTAATACAATATGCGTTGTTATCAACATCTAAATAATAATCCACAATGGATTCAGGAAGGTCCAACAGTTTTACTTTTTGGGACCATAACTTACTGTACTTGAATAAAGTTTGTCCTTCAGATATAAAATATTCACCTTTTGAATTATACTTTAAGTTTGTAGAAGGTTTATCAAATGTAATTAACACAAGATCTTGAAGTTGGGTATCGGCCCATCTCCAGGCCGATACACCATCCCATTTTCTTAAATATGTTGAACCATCCTGATAGAATATATATAAGCTATCTTGATGATCAATATACAAGTCTTTCGATTGATTTATGTACTTTCCTAATTCTTTATCAATTATTATATCTTGCCAGGTTTCACCTCTATCTTTGGATAATAGAATAATTTCTCGGCCCTTTACTGCAACGTAAATATATTTGCTTCTGGATATAGCAATATCTTCAATTTCAGATAAAGATTGCAATGGAATCTTTTGCCAGTTAAATTGTGAATACACCTCTATTGAATATATTATAAAATAGATTATTAAAAGAATTCTTGTCATAATATAATAATTATTAGAAAAGCATTAATTGAAAAGATTATTGAACACAACAGCCATATGTAACTTGAATGGTTAAACTCATATTGGTACAAATTGGAGAGTTAGGTCCACATATAATAGGAATTGGAGAATCATAACAATTCCTTATTTTTATTTCTCTATATTTCAGAGCAGACCCAGGTGAACATCGCTGAATTGTGCCATCATTTTCAAATTGAATAATAATTGCTAGAATATAATTAACTAGTATGTCTTGTGCAGCTTGATTTAAAAAAATATGATGCCACTTGATAAATGTTCCAAAAGTGCATTCATAAGGTTGTGGTTGGCAACCAGAATTGCCACAGTATCTCCAAGGGCTAACATCTTGACCTCCAAATAATGCTATTAAAGCAGGAGGTGTTTCTAAATCTTTTATACAGATTACGTTCTCATATAAATTACCATTTTCGCATGGACTATATTGCGCTGGAATAGGACAATCTCTGCGCGCTTTAACTAGTCTTGTTAGTTCGCAAGCTACAGCATTTGCATAAAGCTCCATATTAGCGTAATCACATGGATTTAAATCTTTTCGAAAATTGCATAGTGGATCGTTGGGTCATTGAATATGGTCATTGCATGTAGTGCTATTACAAGTATAGACACTAACTTTCTCAACATTATTGTCTATTCTCGGTTTTAATTCACCATTACTATTTGGTGTTTTCTCACAGGCATAATTAATTAATGAGATTGTTATCAGCAATAAGCATGCTTGATAAACTTGCTTGTTAAGCTTTGTTAACGATCTTGTTAAATTAAGCAGAACGGAAAGGTTAAATTTCTTTTTTATAATAAAATATTTAATTGTTAATAATAAAATATTTAATTGTTAATAATAAAATAAAAGTCAATACAATTACTTTCAATAATATAACCATGATCATTACTGTCTATTGTTACTAGTAGAAGACCCGAGTAACACATTTCTATGGTTGATCGTGGTCTTTTTTATTGTCCATTGACTGATTATATCTTTAATTTAACGTTTTAATAACTAATTTAGTTCTTGAAATTGGAATTAACGGTAAGGTACTTGCGACGTGCCGCCGCTTGTGATTATGCCAAAAGTAATAAATAATTTTTTCATTAAATGCCAAAAGTGAAAATTTAAGTTGCTTGGCGGCATGATCGCAAGTACAGTGTTATCATACGTTAATCTTCAAATCCATCGAAATTTAGTTCGTTAAAATCTGGTTTGGGTCCAATTTCAGGCTTTTCTATTTCCCGCTTACTGTAAATAGTGAATATAATTTGCTTTAAGTCATTATAGATATTAATCTTAGATCGCATATCTAAATAAAGACGTGACTTTAGAAAAATTGGAACACTTTCTTGTGGCTCACCTTCTCTTAAAATTGGGATAAATTTATTCGTATTTTGAGAAGAAAATAATTCTTCTGAAATAATGGAGTATTCATATCCAACACCACCTTTCCTTTCTTCAGCTTTTGCTTTATACTTTGGAGTCATGATGATAATCACTTTGTCAACATCAGGAATGCTCTTTTCCATAAAATGTTGAAGACTATCTCCAAGCGAAAGTTCATATTGATCTAAAATTGTTAAAATACCATTTGACATTAAAACTCTAGCCAATTTTTCAACCCACTTTTTATGTTCTGCATTATCCCATGAATATGAAATGAATATCTTAGGGTTATTCTTAGAAATTGTTTTGGAATTTACATCAATTTTCCCGATATCACTAAATTTAGGTATGGTATTATGAATATTATTTTGTCGAGAATTATCTATATCCCATGGTAATAAATCATCTTTTATTTGATCTGTCACATCTTTTTCAATTAAGCTTTGTGTAAATTCAGTCAATAATAAATTATACATTTCATCAGATACTCGACCAGTTGGTTTATTTTCAATCTCGTATCCTTTGGTAAGTAAAAATTCAGAAATTGAATTCATGCCGACATTAAGATCTTTTGCAACTTTAATTAATAACCTCATAATAAAATTTTAAATTTAATGTATGATAACGGTTTGTCTTTGTGACGGATGAGCGATAGCGAAATCTGTTCATCAAAGACTTTGTTCTATCACGTTTTTAATTCCATGTTTCAATCAATTCCAACTCTTTCTTAATGTTTCCTTGTTCCTCTTCTATGTCAA
>JABFRV010000076.1 GCA_013140975.1 Saprospiraceae bacterium | reverse complement strand
AAAAAAGAACTATTAAAATTGATTACAATTGCAGAAAAAACAAAACCTAATCCTCCTTCATTTAGTAAAGATGTTGAAAAAAAACTTTACAATGCTGGTAAAAAATTTGGTAGTTATATAATTACTTTACTTTAAGTTAAACTTAATCAAAATAACTTATTCCTGGTAATTTTAAATGACTTATCGTTTCATTAGCCCATGATTTCAATATATTGATTCGGTTATTTGTTGTATTTGCATTTAATAATTCTAAGGCATCTTGCCTTATTTGAATTTCAACAATATCATCATCGCTATCAATTTGTTTAGAGCAAAAATCAATTAAGCTTTGTATTGTTAAATTCTGTAGTTTCTCAGTTCCATATAGAACAGTACTATAAGCTACTGCTTCAAAAACACTTGTTACTAATTTCATGTCTTTTTTATAATAATTATAAAAATCCTCTGAATTACTTATGCATTTTAAAAAAGGTTCACCTTGATCTATAATCGAATTACAAATTGAATTGAAAGATTCAACAAGATTTTCTTTTCTTGCATCCCAAAGCTCAGAAGTCTTAGTTCTAAATAATTTAGTTTTTTTTCTATGAGTCAAGTTAAATCCAAAAGTTTTATATAAAAAATCAGATTTTACAAAAAGTGGTTGAATAGCTACGGAAGCATAAATGTCATCTTCTTCATTTCCTTTAGAAACTATACAGTAATATTTAAGGAAAAAAGATGATTCAACTTTATAAATTAAATCCTTATGAACTAAATACCCATTTAGTTTAGGCTCAATTTGATTTTTAATGAACTTGTTTATTTCGTTAATTTTCAATCTAATTATTTTACTTTTTTAACTGAATATTTTCCATTTGCATCCTTTGATATTTCCTTTAACTTAGTTCCTTTAGGAAGGTTTTGCTTATATTTAGTTGCATCTGATTTACTAACACCACTCTTACCAGTTTTTAAATCATACGCAATCTTAGGCTTAGTTTTTGAGCCATAAATTGCATCTGCTCTAACACTTCCTTTCTGCCCTCTTCTAGCTGCTTCTTTTCCACCTTTATAAGACACTTCTGCTTTATCTTTTCCAACAGCTTTTTCAAATTTCTTATGAACAGCTGTGCCACGAGTTGTAGCTTTCCCAGGCCCGGTTGTTTTATCTGCTGCTTCAGCAGCTTTTACTAGTTGTTTTTCATACTTTGCAACTTTAATTACTTCAGTAAGCTTACTTGCAGCAGCTCCAGTTGCAAGCCCAAATATAATATTTCCTATATCTTTCCCAACTTCATACTGTTGTTGTTCAGTTCCACTTCCGCTTAATACAGCTGCATACAAATCATATTTAGCACCAGCAAATGCTTGTACTGCCCCAAGTGGATCTTGCATAATAGCAGACATACCTTCCATAAAGTCTGCTCTAGCATCTCCATCTGTAATCATATTCCATACAAATTCACCTGCCTCAGGAAGAGCTCCAATAAAGCCATCCGCAATCCCATTTACAAATGAAGAAGATGTACTAAAAGAGCCTAAATATTCTGACTTAACAGGATCACCATCAGGATTATCACCTTTAATATCATTGTAAGCAATAGGATTATTATTAAAACAAGCATATCCAGATTGACCAGCTTCTACAACAGGGTCTAAGTTCCATCTTCTACCTAATCGGGTATTATATTCCCAGAATTCAGCAGTATTAGTATTCCCATTTCCAGCAACCTCTTCATCTTTCTCTTGATTATTATACCCATACCTATACTTATCACTCATCGACTTCCTACCCGGCATAGCCATTCCAAAAGGATAATAATCAGTAGCTGATAGAATATCTGGTTTCCAATAACTTACAGGTGTGTTATTGGTAGTTCCTACACCAATCTTTCGATCAGTTAGAGCTACTAGAACATTTCCTAAATGATCTGTAAATTCATATCTCTTTCGGCCAATTGGAACAAAGCCAGTTGTTGGCTGTGGTGGCAAGAGTAATGCTAGATTAGTATCATGATTATTATTGTCTGAGTCATTTGTTAGACTATCAGCTGGATTAAAACCTTGCGATCCTTGATCTCCTTTCTTCAGTGCATCTATCCCATTTGAATTATAAAGATTTACATTCGTTGCAATATAGCCAACTCTTTCAGATCCATATATATATTGTTCTTGCCAATCAGTCTTAAAT
The DNA here is from genome assembly GCA_013140975.1 of Saprospiraceae bacterium. Classification (GTDB taxonomy): domain Bacteria; phylum Bacteroidota; class Bacteroidia; order Chitinophagales; family Saprospiraceae; genus Vicinibacter. Next base: position 42,662 of record JABFRV010000076.1, on the reverse strand, counting down.
GTTCCAGGAGTAAAGGCTGTTGCAACTTTTCGATAATAAGCCATTACATTCCCTTGCGCATCTCTAATATAATAATAAGTAGTATCAATCGTCGGAAATGATCCTGGTGGTGCCCAATAAATATACTTCGCAATTCGATTCTGCATGGCATCATAATAATATTGAATATTAAGATTATTGCTTTTGACTATCTTATCAACCTTGCCTTGTGGTGTCCATGTTATTGAGTTTATTCCTTCTGCATTATCTCTTGTTAACTGGCCTGAAGCATCGTACAAGTAATTATTAGCAGATTGGTTAAGAATATCATTTGCTCCTGAATTCGGCGTACCATTATCACTTACATGAGACAGTTGATTATTATTCTGAGAAGGATATGGAGTTGTGAGTGGATTTGGTTTATATGTATAGAGCATATTATCCATAAGCACCCCTGCATTATCCCATCTCTTGAGACTATCAATATTACCATCTGGTGAATATCTATATTCAGTTCTATATGCACCAACAGGTGAAGCACCAGTCCATGTCCATGCACTCTTATCATATCCCGTCCATGTTGAAGATCTCTTTAATCGGTTCAACTGATCATAGCGGTAAGCATATCCGCGCATCGAATCGGAGTTAAAGCCTCTGATACAATAAGTACTTGATCTTATATTTCCATTGTATAAGTTTGCTGCATTATTATTGAAATTTGCATTATAACTAAGCTCAGGAGAATACGCTCCTTTAATCGGAAGATAGTCATTCTGAAAATAGCTTAATGTCACTCCATATGCATCCACACCCACAAATTTATTATAAGTATTCAAATTGTATGCATCACAGCCCATTTCTTTAATAGAGTCCAATGCTCCTCCATTAATAGCTTTTAACCAGCCTTGTAATGTATAGGCATAATCGACTCCTTGTACCCTTACATCTCCTATCTCTTTTCTACCAAGTGGTCCATGTGGCAAATATTGATATCTAGCATCAACCTCCCATATAAAGTCATCTAAGCTTGTTTCTACTCTTGTTAATCGGTTGTCATCATCATAATAATATTTATGTATATATTGATCGGCTTGACCTGGTTGATATCTTACACAATTTACTTTTTGACTAATTAAGTCATATTCGTAGCGAAGTATCTTATATCTTTGATCTGATCCTAACATACCCGGAATATCTTGTATCACAGCTTTTACATTTCCAGATAAATCATAACTATAATGAGTAGCATTATGAAAACTATTATCATTACCCGTATAAGTCAAGAAGTAACTTACGGAGCTAATCCTATTTCTTAAATTCTCTTGTCCACTTGCACCAAATTGACTACTAGCTGCTGAATATTGAACAAAATCATAGAAAGTTCTTGAGACAAACTTTCTAGAAGAAGAACCTGTATAGAATAAAGTAAAAGTATCTGGCCGAAGTATTATGGTATCATTAAACCATGCAGGATTTGATGAATAATTTAACTCTCCCGATTCAATTATTCTGCTTAATGCATCATACCTAGTATAGCTATATCTTCTCTTATTAGTGCTGTCTTGCCAAGCCTGCTGTGACAATACTATTCTACCAGCAACATCATACCAGAACTTAGTTACTCCTCCATCTGGTGTTAATTGTCTGACAATATTACCTAAGGTATTATAAATATACTTCGTTGCTTTAATGTGAGCTGGATATTGGGGACTTCCTGTTCCTAGTGTTCTATATGCTTTAACATTCGCTAGGTACAATGCATTATCATTCGGAATAACACCTTCAGGTGGGACTGTTTTTACCAGATTTCCAGCTTGATCATAGTAATACAATGTATAATGGTATTCCTTATGTTTTCTTTCAGACCAACATTTGTTGGGCTGTGCAAAACAATGCGCCTTATAGGCTGCAATAAATACTGATCTTAAACTATCTTTTTTGGCTTGAATTGCAAGTTGAACTTCTCGATTCACAAGATCCATCGCAATTCCTAGACATGAAGTATCTGCTCCTGGAAACTTTAAAATGGTTCTTGGACACAATTTAAATACCTCACTACAACTTACTATATTCCTATAATTTGGATCCCACTTGCTAAGGAAATTTTTATAGTCTATTGAGTCCAGATTCAATCCTAACTTTGCATTCATATGTGCCTCATAAGTCTTTCTACTTGCATTTACTCCAATACAATTTGCAAAATAGACCGAGTCTTGATACCTTACCTCTAGACCAGGCTTACAAACATCACAATCAAAATAAGGTGGAATATCTATTGGATTAGGAAGGTAATAACACTTCGTACTACATCTAGCTTCCAATGTATCAAGATCTGTCTTAGATAAGTGATAATCTCCCATTTGCTTTAAAAAGGATAAAAAGCTAGTTGTAGTATCAGCTCCAGCCTTATTAGTATAACAAGTTCGAAGTTTAGTTACATTGGTGCATAGGCACGTATCTTTTCTAATATATTGAACTTGCTTGACAGCCAGATAAGCTGGTTTGGTATAAGTACCAGGAATTTGAATAAATGATGCATTACAATTCTGTTCGCATATAGTATAATTAATACCACATACACTTTGTAAAATTTGTGCAAAGCTTGTATCTCCAACATTACCCGGAATTGTAGTGGATCCTAAAGGATGAGCAAGATCAGATCCTTTCTTACATAATCGAAGAAATCTTGCTTTTATACTATCTTTCTTAACTGGATCTGAAATACACGGACAAGAACTCAATTTATACATCCAGCTATCTATATATGAATCACAGGTCGAATTGAGACTATCTCTAATCTGAAGTAATACTGAATCTTTTTTATTATCTATATAAGTACCAAGTCCAGCATTCGTTTCTGCAGGACAGATCCATCTCTTAGCTTTCGTTGCATAATTTGAATTTGGACATCCTGGAGGATTGGCTCCTATACATTTAGGCATAACATAAGTTGATGAATTGGCACATCCACCTGCAGCGTAACTATCAATTAATCGACAGATATACTTTCTTTTCATTCCAAAGTAAGCATTCCTAAATGCAATCCAGAACATATTCTGATCTTGTGGACATGGCAATGTATCAGCACATGGCCATAATCCATCACAATAAATGCTTACTTGAATAAGATTTCTTAAAGTTATACTTGTACAAAATCCTGGAACTACATTGTTAAACGTATCAATGATATGTGTTTTATATGGAGCTCCTGACCCTCCAGCTCCAAAAAATGGGTCTAAATTTATAGGATCAAGCCATCCATTTGCATTTGCTACTGCATAAGAATCCGTTGTTCTTAATAGCGAGTCAAACTTTAAATAGTTTCTTAATGAATCACAATATCTTAAATAACAATATTCAGGATGTTTAACAATCAAGTTTTTTGCCCATGTCTCTTTCCAATTTTCAATAAAGTCGGCAATTGATAATTGATTTATTGCAATTTTTGAATCTTCTACTTCAATAGAATCAGGTTGATTTAATTCATTGGTATAATTAACTGTTTTATAAATAGGACTACTTCCATAAAAGATTGATGTAAGATCACTAATAGTATATACAAGCAGAGATTGATCATAATTATATAGGCCGTATTGACCACCTGGACTCATATCTGCTTCTAATAGACTCTTGAATCTCGTGCAGTCATTTTCTTCTTCACACTTATTTTTACAATCAAGGAGAGCTTCAGCATGCATATTATTTGAAATCATTGTATCAGAAGCAGTAGGTGTAATACCTAAAGCCTGAATTCTTGTAATATAAGTAGAAAGAAATGTTGATAATGATCCTAATTGTGTTACACATGTTGCACAGTCCACATTACAATTATTCTGTAAGGCTGCAGTAAACACACTGGTTAGTGTAGTAGAATTAGGAATGCAGGTATTGCTTATATTCGTAATAAACCTATCGGCATATGCATTGATACTATCATTAGGAATGCTGAGTGATTTTGTAATTATATATTCACCTGCTGGTAGATTGGTAAACGTGGTAGATTGATTAATTAATGCATTTGGGCTTACTGGAGAACAATCTGTGTTAAATCCAGATCCCAATGTATAGTTTTTATGGCTAAAAGTATAAGCAGTTGATCCACATTTATCTTTAATAATAATATCAATATTGTATAAACAATCATAACAAGTGCTAGTAATACAACTATTTTGATATGCGGCTGGATTAATATTATATGTTAGAACTAAATTTGAAGGAATTGATAATAATATCGTATGTGTTGATTGCAAGGTATCATCTTTAATGCTATCATCATTAAGACTGTCAACAATGGTAAATTCAACAGAGTTATTGGGTATAGAATCTAGGGAACTAGGTGTGTAACCAGCTAATGCAGTCGCAATCGTCTTTCCTTCTGAATTTAAATAACTCACTGAAGCTTGTCCATTGGGATCAAAAACCATATTTTTTTGATATAGTCGATTGAATCCTACATCATTTCCGAATAATCGATCTAATTCATTTTGTGATGGTTTTCCATAGAAATATTTAGTTTCTTTACCTTGTGATATTCTAAGTGCATCCCCTGGACCTGCAGACATAAATTTTCTGTCGGTACCATCTGGCATATAAACTGTCTGAGAATATCCATAACCATTAGACTTAGGAATATATTTTAAAAACTTACGATAAACACTATCAGGCATGAATCTATTATTTGGGGAGTAGTACTCTCCAGTTCCAACACTGCTACTTAATTGTATTGTATTAACTCCAGCTAAGCAGTTGACACCATCATAATCATTAAGTGCAATATTGGTTCCGTTTGCTTTCTTTAGAATTCCAGATTTATATTTCAACGTTGAGCCTGTATCAGGATAAGGAAGAAGATCAATGACTGGTCTTCCTATCCAGTCATATAAGGTACTTCCTACCATAGCTTTGGCTTCATATTTCAGTTCATTAACAGACTGACGTGTTCTTAAAGAACCATCAAAGTAATTAATACTCGCAAGGTTTTTTCCTTCTTCTGCAAATGATCTGCTAACCTGCCAATTAAAATTAGGCTCAAGACTACTCGTTCCTAAAGTAATCTTTGAAGCAAAAGTATTTAATGATATATTCGGACTGATGGTGTCAGAACTCCATTTAGTTGTTTCCCTAACTCCATTCTGATCATAATGCACACCTCTTACCCTATAAAATATATATCCTTTTGGATATGTAATTTGAATCGTTGCACTGTTTACGTTGGTTGTAATTCTACTCGCATTAGTATTAAAAAGCCAATTAAAATGAACATAGTTACTCGTAAAATTGAGTTGATTACTATTCTCCGCAAAATAAGTATATTCTAAATCATACTCATCTGCTCCATAAAGATCTATCCAATTAAACTTAATCTCATTATTCCCAAAGCTTGCACCAATGTGCTTTGGTAGAGTTGCTTGCGGATTATGCCTATTAAAAGTCTTAAACTTATATATTCTATCTACAATAATATTGGCAGATAATTTTAAAAACAAATTACTTGCTGGTTGTGTGAGAACCGTTATTTTAATTTTATGCGATCCCGTATAACTAACAAATTTTCTTGCATTATAAATAGTTCCAGCTGCAGGATTAAATGAAATATCCAAAGTTTCATTAACTGTCGAATAAACTCCAGTTAAAGACCATCTCTCTACTTTAATAACTATGGTCTGATTAATGGCAGCATTCTTATAAAGATTATCATGATCACTGATTTCAAATAATATAAAGTTCTTTACAGAAGTAGTACTTAGAATACTTGTATCCGCCCCAAATGGATTAACACTAATCCAGTGATCATCCTTTACTTCAAAAGTAGCTCCATTCACTAGCGCAGAGCCATTAAGTGTGTTGGAATAAGTATCTATTTTGGTGTTTCCTATTCCTCGGAATATTATCATACTAAATATGACACAAATAATTCTTTTACTTACTAAAGCATTATAATTATTTAAAACTTTTCTCATACATCAATTCTTTATAAAATTAATAAATAAGTTCATATTCTTTTAAGGTCTCTGATAGTATCCACTTCTCGTTTTTATATTTTGCAATTTCATCGCTCTCAAATTCCTTTTTACTCTCTAGATTTCTATAGTTTGAATATTCTATAACTAATATATTATTCCTTTTTACTTCTCCTGGGGTGCTTATTCCATCAATTGTAGTTACTACAATTTTAATGGGTTTAAATTCTTCATTATACTGAATAGACATTATATTTAATCCATCATTACTTTGAATAAATATTTCACTATTTTTAGTGCAATCAAAAACAACCTGTTTGCTATCAATAAGCTTTTTCAAGTTTGACATATCCCACAAGCCGACTTTATTGTTATTAATCATGACTTGCTTATTATCATGGTCAATTATGAAAGTTTGATCATTTCTAGATAAAATAGAAGTTCTTCCGATTTTATAATATTGATTTTGAGAATTAAAAGAAAACTGTCCTTTTAATTCATCAGACCATTCATTATTAGAAAAACTTTTATAACTAACATCACAAGTAAATGATGAATTAATTGAATAATTATCCCATACCTTTTTAAAATTATCGGGGATAGTACTTTGAGCTTCTAGTTTGTATTCAATAACTAGAAGAATAGAGATAAAGAAATATATTATAGCTTTCATACTATCTTTCCGTTTTTAAATACTGTCTATGTTCCTTGATGGTCATGATTCCTTTTTCCGTTTCCTTCTTTAATCTGATTAGATTTCCCGCATCATCATATTCATAGAAGGTTGCGTAATTATTCTGATCTAAAGTTGCTGATAGTCTTCCAAAATAATCATCATATACATAAGTTTGTATATTTCCATAGAATGGATGAACTCTAAAGTCATCAAAATATGCACCGTAACCTGTACTATGAAGAGTAAATGCAATTGATCTTGTCGTTCCTGCACATGGCATTGCTAACGGCACAGTAATAGTATCATAAATTCTTTGCCAACCCTCTACAATAGGTCCGGATGGTAGCAAGGTTTTAACATTACCGCCAGTTGCATTACAGCAATTATTAGTTTTTACCCTAATTGAACTTACCGCAGTACTTGTATCCTTTCTCACCCAAGCACTTACAACATATACTCCCGTCTCTGGATAAAATCTTGGCAATATTCCATCTGAGTTTATTCTGTATACCGAGCCAGAAAAAGAATAAAGTGATTGAGTCTGATACAATCCATCATTCGGATTTCCAAAAAGAGGTTGACAGCTAGTAATTGAGTCATTGTTGTTTATTCTTATGCTATACTTTCCTGAATGGGAGAATATTGTAGATCTCTTTGTCGATGAATTAGCGTCATAGAAATCGAAATGTGTATTTTCATAGCATGTATTTACAGGATTACAAGCATTGTCGAAACCCCAATCCTCAGCCCCATCATACGCAATATTTCTCAAGCGTACATTTTTACCTACAATTGTTGATAAATTACGATCATAACCGAATACCGCTGCACTTGGTATATTAACCACATTATAATTTTCTAATTCTACTCCTCTTGAATTATATTTAGTTGCAGTAGAAATGGTATCCCAATAACCCGGTGCAGGATTTCCAAAGGTTAATTGCCCTGACACAAAATTCCATATATGTGTATAATTTCTAAAATAGCCATCATTTGCTAAAACAGCACCAGTATTAACAATATCATTACTTTGTCTTCTTGTGTGATATCTATAATTTCTGTGCATTCTAAAATTTCCAGATAGGCCATTAGTAAAAATGTTAATCGTATCCCCTGGAAGTAATTTTGTACAGATTGCTTTTTCCTTACATTCGATGCACTTTACATATGCTCTAAAATCACAATTGGCAATATTAAATGTATCTAACTTAATAACACCTGCTGAAATATCACAAGGAGTTAGTGAAGCTACTTTCAAATATCTAATATCAAAAGGAGTACAAGGTGGTATAGCTTGATTTGACCTTGATTCAACTTTTTTTGGATCCTTTATAGGAAGCACACAGACATAAGGCTCAATAATGAGCCTACAATTATCATTTAACGCTGCTTCATATGCTTCATACAGATACGCATTAGAACCAATTGAAGGTGTAATTTTATAGAATCTAATACTATTAATCTGTTTACCAAGCCAAGTAACTGTTCCTGGGTAACCAGGAAATTTAGATTGAACTACATTTGATACATAAATATTATCATTGTACTTAGATATCCAATGCAAATCTTTATCTACCAAAGCAGGTATAAGTCTATTTCTAAGAAATGTATCTGCATATGCATAAATTACTTCATCACAATTAACTTTATTAATTACTCTTTCTTCAACCGCCCATTGATCCTTATAATCACTTGCACTAGCATCTAGAATTTTTAGATCAGTAGTATTTGCTAATTTTAAAGCAGAGACTGGATTATTTAAAGAGCTATATGAGTAAACAGGTAGATTGGCCATATTTCGATTTCCCGATCTAAGTATTTTTACAGACCCTGATCCTGACATAACACTTCCACTTAAGTTATATATATACTTATTAGAGCCATCGACTGCTATAAAATAACGACCTGATACGGGAACTTTAATTTTAAAGCCAAAAATTTTATAAACATTGCTTAAAGCTATTTCATCTCCGTGTTCCAATGCATTGTAAAATGTTGAATTAGGGTTAGAAATTCCTCCTGAATTATAATTTATTTCATCACATTCCATGTTCACATTCTTATAAGCAAATCCCATTCGTTTATAAGCCCAATGTGCAGGATAAGTTGTTTTGTATACCTTTTTACCGTATTCATTTTCTACACTGGTAACAATTGGATTACCAGTTTCTGTATCAAAATAAAGGTTTTCAGTAGTAATTGTAGCTCCATCAACGCTATTAATCTCTTTGGCCACTATTCCTTGTCTATAGATATATTTAGTTGTTGATGCCCACCTTAATCTAGTTTCTTCTTTTTGAATTATGGGAATAGGAATAGGAACAACTACTGGAAATATTGCTGCAAAAAATCCCTCTGTATTAAATGCAACTCCAAGCCCCTCTGTCTTATTACTTTCTTCACTGAATTCCTGCCAGACATCTTGTTTGACACCCATTTCATTACTTACAACATCATTGGTTTGAACTCCTCCAATTGTTGAGACTAAGTTTTTTAATTGCTTATTTTCAGCAGTTGCGTTTTCAAGAAGATATTCAATTCGCTTATAACTAATATTAACTCCTTTTTCATTATAGGAGGATTCTTCTTTCATTTTACCATGCATATTATTAACCTCCACAACGAATCCTTGCGATACTGTTTCAAAATTATAATTACTAATTTTAAAAAACTTTAATACAGGGTTAGATTTGGCCCTCTTTGATTCTTTCTTTGTTCTATACACTAAGGTTGGAAAATCTTTTGCTGTATAGTACTTATATACCATAAATCCATTGGATGAGCCATCAGTTCTTGAAGTTACATTTCTTTCTTTTATTTCAGAATATCCAACTGAAGGGCCTGGAAACATTCCTTCTCCAATAGGGTTCTCGGTATAAAAACTATTATCTGGTGCTAGCAATACTTCTTGTTTATATGGAAGTGGCGTTCTAAATAAATTTTCTTCATTACCTAAGGCAGGTTCCCAGCTTGCAACACCACTGCTTATATCAGCAGCTACTCCGTTTACAATTGCTTTAGTCTTGTAAGTGTATTCTTTCGTATAACTTGCACTTGATGCATTTACATCCATTGAAGCCCATCTATCATCAATAGTCAATGATTTAACTCTTGAACCACCTCCAATTTTTGCATAATTTGGATTAGCTAGTCTTACATAACTTTTGCTAAGTGTAACTTTCTTAGAATATCCATCTTTCATAAACTTATCATCAAAGCCACTAACCATGATTCCAATGTCACCAATGAATCCAACCATGGATTTTAATATATTTCCAGAAAGACTCATAGGAAAAGCCAGCTTTTGAAGATTGATTCGCATCATTTGATTCGCAGCTTTCGTCACTGGATGCATCATAGTTCCTCTATCTGATGTCAGCTTAGTAATGGGTATTTCGACAGTACTATTGCCTACTAAAACTAATCCATTTTTATTGAAATCCATGTATCCTGAGACATACTCAGATTGATTATTCCCTGTTATGTCAACATTAAAATTAAAATACAACTGATCTACATTTTCAAAATACCTTTGTTTTAATTCATTCACACTTGTAACAGTAGTGGGTAAGCTTACTACGAGGTAATCATTTACATCGCCCGAACTATTAAATAAATTTGCGACGGTACTACCACCAGACTTTTTAAAGCCATTAATGAGCATCATTTGGCCTGCACGTTTATTCATTACATATGCATAATCATCAGGTTCATAATTAACTTTGATAGCACCTCCTGATGGAAGTAAAATAGAATCTATATTATAAACCTTGGAAGAGTTAAGGGCATGTGTAGCATTCTGCCAGGTATATGGTAAGTCTAATGCATTTGGAACTTGCGATGGATCTCTATAAGATCCCCATCGATCTTGTGAATTTATTCCGTAATTTGGATTTAAAGTTCCAGCATCATTATACTTAAATTGATAGAGGTTGTATTTTACATTGTTTTTTAAATATTTTACATATACTGCTTTTAAAGTTAACTTTCCTTGTGTTGAAGAAATTGCATTAGGTAAGAATCGACAAAGTTGTTTAGTTTCAGTAGTTTCATATTCAAACACGATGGTCTTAAGTGGTACAGCATTGTTTCCATTCATTACTAGATCAGATTTTGAATAGATTCTTATTGAATCCAATTTTCTCATTCTAAAGTTAGTAGAAGTTTGTATTGTACCTGTTTGATTTGTAACGCCAAGAGCATCTGTCCTAGCACTTGTATGAAAATGGGCAACTTCCATATTCGTTTCAATGGAATGCATATACCAGATATCCTTACTACCATAAACATATGATGCCTTATTATCTCCATTATCTGTTCTATTACCTGGATTAAATCTTGCAGTATTAGAGCCTAAGGGGTTTCTCCATTTATAATCCTTTACACATGAGTAATTAAATTTTATGGCATTTCCTAGATCATCTGGTGTAATACCATTTCCAGTACGATCATGATAATCTGGAGATAGAACACCAGTTAAAAGATAACTAGTCGCATATGCAGGCGTTTCTTCTGAGTTAAAATAATTGTCATCGCCTTTAGAATTAGAATGAGTATCGTCGTTTGTCGAAATCGTAACTATATTTTCAGCATTTGGGGTATTTCCAGTGCTGAAAGTAACTTCTCGTTGAAAATTATTATAAACTGGAATTCCATATACATTTCTAGATCCATCAGTATTGACAATATTAAATTCAGAGAAATGATTTCTTGGATATTTCATTCTTGATTCAATTAAAGGTGGATTAGGAGTACAAGACCCATAATTAAAATTATTTGGAAAATATGATACAATATTTTTATCTAAGCCACTTGAAAATGCTTCCATCGATGTAAGTGCAGTTACAACTTGGCTTCTAGCTTGTCTAGTGCTTTCATAAATTTCACTTGGAACACCTGTTTCTCCCGCTGGTAAAAGATTTTGTTCTTTCACATATGATCTTTCTGCAACAACTTTATTACCGTACTTATCTATTCTTACTCTTGAAGGAGATTTACCTCCAGATTTATTAAAAAAAGTAGAATTATACTTAACAGGCTCGTCTACCATTGCAAAATAACTTGGTTCCATTGCTATTTCAGAGCTAGCACCTGTTGTTAGTTTCGATTTAAAGTTTAGCTTGTCCTTAATATTATTATCATCAGTCCATTTACGGGCTTTTGAATCCGAATTGGAAATATTAACATCAAATCCTGCGTGAAATGCATTTCCTCCTCCTAGTTCCAGTCCTATACTTTCACTGGTAGAAGTATTCAATCGATAAGTCTCTCCATAATATCCTATATCATTTCGATAAAGTCTAAACTGTCCGCCTCCATTGTGTCCAGTAACGTTGAACAAGTCATAGGTTCCAATAACAGGTGATATATTGATCATTTCTGGTTTGTAGGGAGTTGGCTTGTCACGATTATAATCTTGAAGTGCACCATCAATTTTTTGTCCATCTGAACTATAATGGTATCCATAAGCCGGCTTCCTGATTAAATTTGTAGATGGCTTTTGACCTGTATAATATCCTGTGATGGATAAGTTAGGATGTATTCCAATAAAATCTCCACCTACTGTACCTCTTAATGTATAACTACTATTTGAAAGGGGCAGTTCAGGAACTGGTGTGTAAGTAGGAGATCCAAAGCTTATACTTCCATTGGCTAATTTATCTAAAACTTTTAGATTGATCATATTAGTTGAGAAGTTCCATCCCAATTCTTTTAGCCCTTGTCTAGAATTATAACCGTTTAACCCTAATGTTGTGCTTTTTGCTTGTTCATTTCCTGATTTATTCCAAAATCCTACACCAGCTCCTATGCCTATTCCTGATTGAGAATTATAAGAAAAATTTCCTGAAAGAGCTAGACCACTAGTATTTTGACCAGAGTTTTTTGAGCCAATTTTTAAGGAAGGTGAGACTCCTGCTTCAAATCCCCAACCTTTATAGTTGTTAAAAAATACACCTGTATTAGCACCTAAGGTAAATCCCCAAATTTCAGCACTTACACCCGGTGATACACCCCAAGTCTCATCTCTTTTCATGTTAAATCTTCGAGTTATGCTATCACCCTTAAAATCATCAGGTAGTCCTCGCATATTTCTAGAAATCATTCCCGGGTTCAATGACCAACCTAAACCAACCCAGCTTGCTTCTTCTTCAACACCAGGTGATGCACTATAACTTAAATTAATAGGATAGTTTCCTACCTGACATAAAGGAATATTATATTTAAAATCACCAGTAAACATATCAACCATATCAGTTAGCCCTATAGGTTGAAATCCCTTTGCTTCAGGTTGTGATGGACCTTCAGTTAGAGCCAATGCAACTGTTGGATAAAATACTTGATTTAAAATAGCTACCGCTAATATCAAGCTGATTCTTTTGTAAATTGTATTTTTTCTCATCTTACATTAATTAATTAAGAGTTAAGTAATTGTATTGGAAATTTTATTAATGTTGAATTTAATTTAGTTGGCTCTATTTCTAATTCAAAATTTTCCTCTGAACTATTTTTATCAAGATCAAATCTCAATAAGATCAAATAGGAATTTTCAGAATATGTCGTATTTTCCATAAGGTATAAACTTGGTATAAATTCAAGTTGTCCCGATTTCATTTTTATAAAATCTTCTAAGTCAAATGAAATCAATTTACTCAGATTTTCTTCATAAATTGAAGTGACAAGCTTTTCACTATTAATTTGATTTAAAAGATCCTTTTTAGGTTTAAGCTTTAGCATTATGTGTATTGCTCCATCTGAAATTACACTGTCATTTAAATGAAAAAAGTTCTTTGACTCGGCTCTAGATAAGAGTTTTGCTTCAAGAATTAATCTCTCATTTTCAAAATAATTTTCATAAGTAACTGGATAAACAATTTCTTGCTTAGTATTACATGAACTTACTAAGAATATTAAAAACAAATAAATTGATTGATTCATTTTATGGAATTCTAAAGTCATGATATAATTTTGATTTATCAATGTAAGACAAAGTCATTAGATAATACTTTCCCGCTGTAAATGATAAAGGACCAAGATCAATATAATTTAAGCCTGTATTTGCAGTCATATTGCCAGTAATAGGTGCAATAGTTAGATCATCCATTCTTTGAATTGAATAGCTGACTGTACTACTACCTGTATGATTTGGAACTTGAAGCCTTAGAGTTGTACCTTGAATATGAAATGATTCATCTGGTCTAGGCTTAATTCTTACATAAGAATCTAGAATACCTAACTTTGCATCACTAGTTTGATTACATTTATATTGAAAAGTTTCAATCTCACTCTCAGCTAATATTTCTCCGTGTAGTATTACTTGAATTTTCCAGCTATAAAAATAATTTTCTTTAGGATTAGAAATTATACTGCTAAATGATATAAATGATTGGAATATTTCTCGTCTTGAACCTGCTAACTTTCCCTGTATAAGCTCCTCTACGGACTTCTTGTTATCTAAATTTTCAGAAATCAATATATTGTATCTAATATTATTGCTAGTCTGAGTTGGAATCCACGATAAAAGTGGATTACAATCAGCCTCATTATTCTGATTTGATAGAATTACAATAGGAGTTTTCAGAACAATAATTTGATTATAACAGATCTCTTCATCTGTTACTTCAGAATTGACTATTTCTATTGAATAACAAATTGTAATTGTACCTGCAGGAAGCTCACCTCCTTGCCTTAATAGTGGATAATTCTGTGCTGCAGGACCAAAATTTTTCTTATAGGAATAATATTGATTTGAATTTTGGTAATTAACCCCTGCTCTAAGTCTTAAGACAGGGCTACTTAACTCTAATAATAACTCACCAGGTGAACTTAGGACTTTCACTTTCAAAATTCCTTGAAGCTCATTTGCTGAACTATTAATTACATTAACATTTAGCAATTCTTGAACGTAGTTATTATTATAATTCAGTGGCTGAATTATAAGCTGCCCTTTTATCAGTGTGAAAGGAAGCAAGATTATTAATGCAATTATAAACCTCATTTTGAAATTTTATTTAAGTTATAAAAATTTAATCTTATTCCAACATTAGATTGCCATAAATAACGATTAACCATATCCTTCTCTGGAGTCATTACCTGGTTTGCAATATAAATGTTTAACGAATTAGTATTAAGTCCAAGCTCCAAAGAGCATCCATAAGAGTTACGCCATAAGTTATAATTCGAGCCTTTTTGAATACCTACCTTTATTTGATAAGTTTTCTTAATCATAGCAACATCTAATGTATTTATTACATTCCATTGATTCTGATACACTATTATCTGATTAACTATACCTATCCTTAGTTCCCCTGATGTAATGTAATTATGAAAAGTAAGATAATTCGATCCATTGTAATTAGTAGTATCAAGGACTTCAAAGGTTGTTTTATTGTTGCTATAGTTTAAAAGGCTTTGAATATTTACCTTTTTAATTCTTGGTGAATAATTAAGTGTCGCAGAATAGAAAGCCTGTACAGAGTTAACATTTTTGTTTTGTAGATTGGAAGTTTCAATAACTCCAGGTCTCGCATTAAGTATTACTTTAAGGGTATTATAAATTTTATAGTTGACTAATGCATTCCAAAAAGTTCGTTTACTTGAAGAACTTAATCTTTGAGTTGGACTTATTCTTGAGAAGCCAAAATCATAAATCAGTTTATTCTTAATATTCCCTTTGATTCCTGTTCTTATTTCTTTCATTCCTGCTAAAAGAAGTTCATTAGCCCAAGAATCAAAGTTGCTCCCAACCCATCTAAAGCCGAGATATGGTTTTAAGAATTTATAAATTTCAACCTCATATTGACTATTAAATCCAATTTTATTGATTATACTTGAATCAACCTTAAATATTTTATTAAAAAGTTCACTGTTAGAATTACCTAATTCAGATTTATTAAATTCAACTTTTAATTTACCTAACTCTTTAAAGTTTGCATCAATACAATAACCAATTATTCCATTCTGGTTATTATAATTCTTACTTTCACGATTATATACTGAATCTTTCTTTACAATCTGTAAGGACATTGATTGCTTCACATCATCAGATAATGAATGATTGACTTCAACATACCTATAGGATCCGTTAAAGTTTATACCAAATCCAGTTGATTTAGAGCTTGAACCATTGAACAATTTATTGGATCTAAATCCTGGAGTTCCTAGCATAAGCTTATATCCAAAGTCTCCAATTTTGCCTTCATAGTTTAGTCCTTTCAATGGAAGATACCTGGATGCAAGACTAGAATTATTCCCAAATTGTCTACCTAGATTTATTTTTTCAGTAGTTTTTAGAAATGGAGTCAATAATTTGGACTCCATTTTCTTATATTTACTAGCTGCCTTACCTTTAACTGCAAAAATTTTATCTAACATTTGATTCTTATACTTCGCGCTTGAATTAATTGAAGTATTATATAGTTTATTCAGCTTATCTTTATAGTTAATATGAGTATCATATAATGAGTCTAGCGAAGATAAATAACTATCCAATTGATTTTTACTACTAAGCAGACTTGAGTCTTGAGAAGAACTTAACTCCTTTTCAATTTCATTTCTTTTGATAAAAATTCTTCTTCTCTCATTTTCAATTCTATCACGAAAGTTAAAGTCAGGTATTGCATTTTCTTCAATTTTGCTAATATCAGCATTCTTAACATTATCAATTTTGGAATTAATATTATTCAAGATCTTATCTTTAAAGTCTGCTACATCAAGACTAAAGTTAAAATTATTCAGTTCACTCAATTTGTTTGAACTTTGAGAAATAGAGCCTAAATCAAATTGGTATGGAATACTAAATATCTCCCCTCCTACCGTCAAGTTATAGTCCAAGTTCAATTTATTGTTATTCAAGCTTAATGAATCTTCAGAATTATAGTTAAGATTAAATCCCATTTCCAATGGCCTTATTGTGAAGCTTTGAGTCCTTAAATATTGCTCTTTATAGTTACTTAGTGCTGAGTCAATATTAATTGATTTATTAAGCTCTAAATTATCTTTCAAAAAAATAGAATATTTTCTTAGTGCCAAGCTATCATCACAAGCTTGACTCCAGATCTTAGATTTTATTCCGATATTTAAGATACAGATCATTATTAATATTCTATAAATATTCATTATTCAAATACCAATTCTAAAAAAACAGGAACTTCCTCTAAGGCACTATTAAATGCACACATTCTAATTTCAGACTCATCAAGATAACAATCAATTTGTGGGTCAATTACAGATGATATGGGATCTATCTCAATACTCGCTATATTTAATATTCGACTAAATTGCATATTCTCACCTGAATGATTTACATAGGCAAAAATTAAATCATTGTTTGCTGTAGTACCAGTATTGCCTTCTATATAGAAATTAGACATAGTATAGCTAGCCTCTATTGTATTTCTTTTCCATCTCATTTTTGTAGGATCTGCATGGACAGATAATTGAAATGCTGAAATAGGACTTGAAGCCATTAATCTTATAGTTACTTTAGAATATGATTTAGATCTTGCTACTTTTTTATCAAGAATCTTATACTTATTAGATGGATCTTTCAGACTATTTGAATTTCCACAGAATCTTGCTTTGCCGCCAATATTAGTTAAGTCGCCAGTTTTAACAGCATAAAAATCCCATAGTATTGCCATAGCATTATTATTGGTTGTAATATTCCATTCTTGTAGAGTATCTACCCATCTTCTAGGAAATCCGTTGTTTCCAACGTAACTATATTTTTGAATTGCGTTATTTATGTCCTTATAAGTTTTAATGGCTAAGAAAGGATATTGATTACCATTGTTATCAGTATAGGAAGGGTTCCAAAAGTCTCTATAAAAATCTGGATCATATTGTTTACAAGTATCTTTGTCAACATATACTCGAGGGATAAATCTCCAATTGGGTGCAGCCCAAGCTGTACCAGTTATTCTGTTATTTATTGCATTTCTATCAAAAGTATCAAGTTTGCCATTATTTGTAGCATCTGCTGCAATTCTTTTAAAGGGACAAATTATTTTCTTAACCCGATTTATATGATTATTTAAAACTTGAACATCATTAACATTGACCCCATTAGTATCGTTTGCTATATCGTTTTGCCTTGGCACTAGCCTAATCCTAGATGGATAAGCTGCAGTAGCAGTATATAAACCAGTATTAGTGGTAACATTTGAATTTACTGTAACTCCTGTACCATAATCATATTTCTTAACCAATACCTGACACTTTCCAGAATCTGCAATGACAAGAGGTGTACAGCATCCTAAGGTGTCACCAGCTGAGTTATTATGCACACCTCGAATTTTTCCTGAAACCGTTTGGCCAATTAGGTTATGACAATATATCAACATTAGCATACTAATAATGAAAAATTTAATTGGACAATTACAGACTACCATAGTTAGATAAGTTTTAAAATTAATTAATAGTAATATCGCGTATTACATTTCGAATTTGATTGCTATACTTGAATAATACTTTACACTCTACAACATATGTACCCTTTGGCAAGCTAGTTAAGCGATGAGAATTAAAATTTTTGGAATGGCTACTCCAAATTAGATTTCCCCATCTACTGTACAATGAAGATGAAAGCAGCTCTATATCACAGTTGGATTTTACTTCAATTTCATCATTAATTCCATCCTCATTTGCACTTATTATATTTGGCAGGTATGCTTGACAATTTTCACATTCCACTTCATTAACTTCTAGCCATTCATAATTCACACAAGTGCCTAGTTTATTCTCAATATGATAATTTCCAGAATTATAAATTGTAATAACTCCAGTATTGTCTATCTTTTGACCATTAATAAAAATTTCATTACTCTTCAGACTTGAAACATCTAATTGCAAAGAATCATTTTGGCAAATTCTTTGATTATCTATGCTTGGTAATTCTTTAAATTCTTCAACATAAATGTCATCTACCAGCAAGTACGCCTTAGCATAAATTGACTCCTTAGACATAGGAACTAATGAAGAAAGGGTGTCATGTCGAAAATTACCGATTACGAATATTCTTTCTCCACCTTTAGCTTTATAACATCCCTCTATTTTTGTATAGTTAATAGAATCAAATATCTCCCCAGTTGTATTAGTAATATCTTCATTGAGGTCTAACAAATACTCTTCATTTACATTTCGATATCTTAATACATCTGATTTATTACTTAAAAATGCCAAGCTAATATTTCTTGTAGTATAAACTTTTTTAACTTCATCAATAGTATATGAAGGCTTAACGTTAAAGCTAACTGAATATTTATGATTTTTAATTAATGGTTCACTTAATTTCCCAATTAAATATTCTCTTGCAACATACCTTTTACCAAGGTAAATTGAAATCGTATTTACAAAAATTCCAGCGCAAGACCTGCCAGATCTTGGAGTTCTATATTTAACTTTGTTGCGACAATTATTAATAGTATAGTAATCTGCTGTAAATAATTGATCCCAATCTGGCAAATCTACTCCTCCATTGTTATTGAAATCAGATATATCACAGCTATCTCCTTCAAGACTTGGGTTGATTGCCAAGTTTTGTGCAGACAGATTTATATTATATGTAATTATATAAAACATAAAAAATATATTACTGATTAATACTTTGGATAAACTCAAGACAGTCTTTAAAACAATTGAATAGTTTGATAGAGAATTTCACCGTTTTCGAGCAAAAATTCAGCTTGATAACTTCCTTTCTGCATTGTTTGTAGATCCAATTGCATATTATTATCAACAAATTCCTTTTGAAGTACAATAATACCTTTCGAGTCTTTTATAGTTACTCTTGTTAATTCTAAGCCATTAGATGCAATGTTCAGTATACCATTACTTGGATTTGGGTAAAGAATAATTCTTCGATTATCATCTTTAAGTGAAGTCGAATTTTCCATAGGTCTTTGCAAAAATCCGCCAGTTCCTTTCAACGTAATTTCATATCTTTCTCCTCCCATAGTAATATTTCCTTTCTTTTGAATCAAATCAAAAATATAGGTCTTATTATTAAGGACAGTAGGTATTATCTCGAAGCAAATTCTCTTATTTGATTGAGTTGCAAGATTAATACCATTAATAGTTGGAAGTCTATTATTAATTAAATATTTTCCTTCTTGATTATTTAAGATTACTCCGGTTGTTTGCAAGCCGTTCATTTGTCCATCTAAACCATCTTTAAAATAAAGCTTCACTTGCGCTTTATCTAATAATGTTGTATTATCTTGTAAGGCTTGAAACTTTATATCTAAATTAATATTATTTATAGCTTGTTGCGTATAATTGCTTAAAAATACACAGGCTATCTGAGGTTGATTTACAAATAAACCGTCACTATAAATTGTTACATTTTTCATAGCTATATTATTATTATTATTTAAGATATCATAAAGATCTCCAGACATATTGTTAGTTAGTCCATCATCCATTAAGGCCAAGATACAAAAATGATGTTTCTCCCATCCCGGTAGCCCAGGAAAGCACTCAGCAATTTTATCTGGATCTGGTACTTTCATTTCGAATTCATAAATATTATAATCCTTTATTGTTACTGTTGGAGGCTGTGTAAAGTCAACAAAGTCTTCATTTACAGAACGTAAACTAAATTCACCTATTAAGTCACCGAGCTTATGAGGACATCCTGGTAAAAGATCTCCATCCCAAGGAGCTGGCCAACCTAATCCAGCTGATGCTTTTGCCCAATATGCTTTAATATTATTCACTCCTGTTAAACTAGGTAATTGTCCTTTATTCCACACTCTAACATATACATATGCTTTTTTATCTTGGGCACTTTCATTGATTGCTTCACTTACTTGATTTGCGAATCCATCTGGGGAATTTCTCACCCATATGTCTGGACTTACCCAGAGTTGAGGTGCATTGGAAGGTTCATTACCAACATCATTTACATCATCACGTGTATAAAGGTCATAAGTTGAATTATTACATTGTTTTTGATAGCAATACGCTAGATCATCGTAGAATGCTTTCAATAGCCAATTACAAGCATAACCAGGAAGGTTTAGGAGATTTGCTTCTTTATTATCTCCATATAATTTTAAGATTACTTGATCATGAATTATTTCTACCTTATTTATATAGACTCCATAACTAAAATCACATAATGGCAAGGATAAAGATAGTTCAGAAAGTAAGTTTTCGATATCTTGAGTTGAATTGAAGTTAAAATTAAGAGTTGGAAAGGTATTGGCAGGCTCATTTAATTGAGCATTAGAGTCTTTAAAGATTTGATTCAAAGTTTCTGTAGGGTTCCAATATGGAAGTGGAACAAATTTTGAATGACCTTTTGACAGTAAAAATTGCTCTAATCCTTGTAAATAGTAACGATTCCAAGTATTAAAATTATTAGGGTTATTGATATTTCCAAATACATCTTTACTTGGGTCAATTGGATTCACGACTGCAGCATGAAATTGAAGTTTAGGATACTGATTTATCCCACTAAGATTGGTATTGCGATTCATTGAAGCATACTCAATGATTAAACTTCTCAAAAGGTCCCTTTCAGTATCAGTAAATTCAGTAGCGTCATTAATATTTTTTCGCCTTGAATCACATTGACCATTAATTTCTAATGTAAATGTCAGAGTTAAAATTAATAAAAGCATCTTTTTCATAACAAATAATATTTTAATATTTAACAATTACTTCATAATGCTAGACAATACTTTATTATCTAGTACAAATAATAATAGATCAACGCATGTTCATCAATATAGCTACCAAAGGCTAAATTCCTAAGTATTTACTCAATACTTAATTCTATAAAATGATCATCCAATCTATAAGTTTTCATACTTCTGATTTTGTTATAATGATAATTTCCAGCAAAAGTCAATAAGCTAATACTAATCTCTTCGCGATACTTATAACCTAAGTTTTATACTTTTCTATTATTTCATTACATATTTTCTAATTTCATTTTAAAATTAATCAATACTATATACTCTTTAAATAATACATCATTATTTAAATTCAAAAAATATACTAAACCTATACAGCCAATGCATGTTTATGCAATACTGAATAAACTGTATTAAGCATAATGCTTAATCTAGTACATGTCCCTTAGCAGTTAAATCCCTGCTAAAGCTTTTCATTAACTCTCCTCCCGAATATCAAGTGCTCAAAACAAATCTAGGTATATTCCGTCATCTTATTAAGCTACATCTCAATTGCTAAGTTAATATCAGCTGCAATTTAATGAGTTTTTTCTATTTCCAACTTTTTTTCAACTTTTTTTCAACTTTTTTTTGAAATATTTTTAAGCGAGTAAAATATGTCCAAGCTTGAAAAGCAAATTAAATAATAAAGGTAATCGTTGATCTTAGTAAATATCATAATATGTTCCATTGACTAAATTTTTCTTCTTTAAAAATTAATCAACAAGCGGGATTCAAAATTTATCAATTTATAAAATCAAGTTTAAGAATATTTGAGGGTTATAAGAATTAGACTTAAGACAATAAAAATTCTTTATAAATTTTTTCTAGATAAATAATATATTCACTTATTCCTTTTTACATTGCACTCGATAAGCGTGTTAATACTTTACCTAATGAAACCTAAAGCTTAATTCTACAATGGCGCCTAGTGACTCTTGACAAGTTTTGATTGCATTTCCTAAAGTAGAGACACACAATTTTTATTTAATCATTAAAAATTTTTTCTATGAAAGTACTGTATTTCTTAGGAATGACATTCCTATTGCTTGCACTTTGGACATCCTGTTCCAAAAACTCTAATTTTGAATATGACTCGACATCGAGTAGTGAAATTGACTCAAGGTCTGTATTAGATTCACTTATTGACACTTGTAAATGTCAGATTAAGTTCCATAAGCTTTGGAGATGTAATGATTGCCCTGACACATCCCTGAATTGGGTAGTAAGAAACTTCTCTAACGGTGTTAATTTAAACTCGTATTCCAACCAGTTCAATCCTTTAGGTACGTGGTTTGGTATTACACTTATTAAGAATGCCAATGGAAAGTTAGTATTTTTTCCAACCTATTCTCTAGGTAATAAAGGTGAAACTCATTTAGATGTTATGTTGCGTTGCGAAAAAGTTGTTGGAACTGGTTATAATACTCGAAATATTAGAATTACAGCTTGGCCAGGAATTGACTCATGCATGGTAGCGGATTCCATAGGCATGGGAATGCGAAACATTAAGATTGATTCACTTTGTAGGTTTATTGTACCTCCTTCAAATTACAATCCATTTGTATCTCCTTGTGCTATTCCTCATGATTGTTTAGGATGCGAGATGTAGTATAGATTATAGAATTCCTTACATCTCTAATCTATAATCTTACTATTTCAATAGCCCGAGAGATTAATCTCCGGGCTATTTTTTATTTCTTTAATTCTATTACTGTTTTTTAATTATAAGTATTAATAAGATTCTTTGAAGTACTATTATTTAGAAAGCATCCTTTTAATTAACGCAATCATAATAGGAATTATAACAATTGCCATTGCAATAAGAAATATATTGTCCATAAGAAAGCAGATCCACCATAGTCGACATTTATTTCCCAATTTCCAATTGCCATTATTTGCTTGCGCTTCACCTTTAACACAAGTTGAGCTCATAGATCCATTAGTAACTACATCCTGATGAATATTGTCAATCGTTGTGGTAAGTAAATTGTTCTGTTCCCACCTAGCCATATATTGCCTTCCCCAGCTAAATTCTGTTGCTGTGGCAGCGGCATAAACAGTTAAGTTAGGATGATTGCCATCTGTTGCCATAGGAACAAAGTCACCAGCAAAACACTGATCGTGTATCATAAAATGTCTCTTAAATTTACAATTGGCAACATCACTTGATAGCTCAGATGGAGAATATAACTCACCTGAAGTTAGACCATCATTTCCTACATCCCATAGACAAACTCCATCATCATCAGCACCATGATTACTAAAATAACTTACTAGAACAGTATTGCAGCTATTAGCACTTGCACAAAGGTTTTGAAATCGTGTTCTAATAATGCTTTCGATTGCTCCACCAGTAAGATCACTTCCTGTATTGTCATTATTGTCGCTATCAAGATTGTCACAGTCTATTGCAATTGAACCACTGGCGTAATAAACGGAGATATTACTTTTTGGAAATCCGGCAGACCTTAATTTTTTATACATGCTTCTAATATTCTGAGGATAGCGAGCATGATTATTAGGCGTATTTATTCCCCCTGAAACTAGTATAGCAAATTTACAAGAATGATCTAATAATAACGGAACAAAAACTTTGTCAATATCAACAAACCCATATCTCGCACAATCAAATCTTGTGATAGGCCTACACTTAAATTCCAGAGTTTTTCCGTTTCCCTTTTCTGAAATTACAAGAGGAGGAAATGATTTAGTGATAACTTCTGAATGTTGTTTAAGATCATCACTAATAAAGATCCATTTAACAGGATGACCAAAGTTTGCATCAGGCATTTCATCAATCATAATAAGCCAAGACTTCTTAAAAGGAAACTCTATATCTTTTTCTTTCTCCTTTAATAAGCTTCTAGCTACATGAGATTGATCGAGTGCGGAGTCAGTCGTCCATACTGCAATTTTATCAGTATTCTCTTTTAGGATATTCTTAAGAATGTATTCTCTCAATTGTTCAATTGGTAATGGTTTCTGCTTTTGAGAGCTTAAGAGAAGCGGTATTATTAGTGTAATTAGAAGTAAAAACTTTTTCATAATAAAAATATTTTGGTGATTTAATAATTACTTGATCATTTTCCTTAGGAAGATCCTATACTGCAAGTCTTACTGATGGCATGGATCAGTAAAAGACTTTCACTCGAATTAATGAATTTTCAAGTATATATTTGTTCTATATAAAAATGTTATCACTCAAGATATTAAATTACAAGTTCCCCAATAAAAAAAGACCCCGATCCATCCGATCCAAGACCTTTTTTATTAATTACGCTGAGAATACCCTTTAGCACAAATATTGGTTGATTTTGTACTTTATGCATTTTTGAGTCAAGAATTTCTAAAGAATCTTTTTTCTGTTAAATTATTTTAACCTTTCCTTAAGACTAATTTTCACTTCACACAATTCATTATACCATGATCAATCGTTAATAATATTCAAATAATAAAATCTATGAAAAGTAAAAAATCTATGAAAAGTAAAAAATCTATGAAAAGTAAAAAGCAAAGCCACTGTGAATACCTTTTACTAAATTTAAATCCTTAAAGCTAATTGATTCATTATCAAGACTAAGGACTTCCTAGAGCGCCCCGCCAACCAGAATTTCTTAGTACCCAATCTTATTGACCCAACCGCCGATCCAGGGAGGACTTCATTTAATAAGGTTCTATGGAGAAATACTACACTATTCTAAAAGAGCTTGAGCACCTATTGGAAGATATTAATAATTCCAAGGAAGCCCAGGGTTTGAAGCATCAGCAATCTTATTTGGCTTGTGCAAAGCAATACAATTTATTAAGAAAAGAATTTTTGCATCATGGAGAAATTTCAAATGACCATGAAGTTGAATTCTTCCGGGATATAAAGCCAAAGATTCATTCTAAGCTAATTTACTATTCAGTTCTAGAGAAGTTCGATGAAGATGTTAGGTTGAAAGATTCAACTGAACAGTCAGAGTACTATTTAACCAAGCTAATTATTTCAAAGTCATTTATTGAGAGTAATCGCATTTACGAGAGCTACATCAATTCAAAAATGCAAAGTCAAGTTTACTACCATTTTTTAAGATCCTCTAATAATGCAATGATTCCATCGATGTTTGAATTTAGAGAAACGGATCCGGAATTCACTACACAATATGATGTCTTAAGTTCGATGATAATTGCCCATAAAGAGCTCATTTCACATATAAATAGAATCTTAATTCCGACCGAAGATTCTTTCCAGCAGCAAAAATCAATTTCAGCATTTCAATGGACTGCTTCTAAAGTTGATCTTACAGAGTTAATCTATGCACTACATTCAATCTCATGTTTTGACGACGGCTCTGCAACACTTTATAATATCGTAAGTTTAATAAATCCTACGATCGACCCACAAGAGGTCTATCGCAATTATAGCCAAATAAAATTGAGACCTAATTAGCAAGCTAAATTTCTAAGAAGCCTTACCAAAGCTTTTGAGAATCGAATTCGGAATGATCAAGATTAGTGCTTTCTAAAAACATATTCTCATCAATTTAATTTAATAACTACTAGAATCATTTGATTCCGTTTGTATTTATTTGAGCTTAATCGTTTTTTTTACTGAAAATAAAACTTGGTATCCAACTTGGTATTTTCACTTTTTCAATAATGGCTTCAATCATAAGAGATTCAACAACTTATAAAGGTTTTGCAAAAACTGCTCTAAAAAAATACCAAGTTTACTACGCGTTCATTTTAGCATATTTCATAAAAAAAGCCCCGTTTTTGTCCTAAAACACCATTTATTAATCAACTTTCAAAAATTAGAAAAAAAATAAAAAATAATTTTGCCTATAACTCCTTGCAAATCTTGATTTTATAAAAACACGAATACCAAGTTCGATACTAACTTGTCTTTTTTAAAATTATTATCCCTTCACCTTTGCCCTAACCAAATATCACAACACAATGGCAGTAAAAATCCTAACCAAAGAAGACCTTCAGGTTTTTCGTACACAGCTCTTAGAAGACATTAAGTACATATTCAACCACTATCCTGAGACCAGAAGCCCTGGTTACGAAGTATATCTCTTTTCGAATGATAAAAAGCGAATCTTTCGGTAACTAATAAAAATTATGAGTGCTGAAAATCAATGATTTAGGTGTTTTTGATTCCAATTGAATACAAAAAAGCGGAGGAAGAGGGATTCGAACCCCCGGACCTTTAACAGTCAACGGTTTTCAAGACCGCCGCGATCGACCACTCTGCCATTCCTCCTTGATCTGATTTATAGTTAAAGGTAAATGGTTAATAATGAGACCATTGCCATTAGACTATTTTTCCACTTTTGCGGGAGCGCAAATTTACAGCGTAAACCTGACTTAATTGTGAATTATCGGGCTAAATATCTGAGAATTTCACATATTATTTGCTTTAATTACCTCGTAGTTTCCTAATTTTGCCCTCTTCTATTAGTCGGTGGGTGTAGCTCAGCTGGTTAGAGCATCGGTTTGTGGTACCGAGGGTCGTGGGTTCGAGCCCCATCATCCACCCTTTTTCAAGAGTCAAGGGTTAAGAGTCAAGAGACAATAGTCGCGAGTCGCGAGTTAAAAATCAAGAAAAGTTAACTTTCAAGAATCAAATACGTCTCGCTCTATCAGGGCTAAAATTTATATTCTTCTGAAGGTTAGCGTTGAACTCTAAATCTAAGGACGATATACTATTATGAACTCAAATCATACATATGTATGAAAATGATCCGCTAATTTAAATACTTAATAATCTTTGTCTTTAGAAGTGAATTTACAAAAGAGGACTATTCTTAGGTTCTACAGAAAAAAGACAGGGTTCTGGCTTTGAAGAAAATCGTTAAAGGGAATTAGAACTGCTAATAATTATTTCAATCTTATATCATTTAAACAGTTCGTTTATTAGAAACAAAAATATTATTCCTTAAATTTTTTTTTCAATTGCTCAATATCGTCCAAATCTTCATGGCGGCCGCTGGATAATTTTGATTTTATAAGATCATTTATATTATAGTGTTCTAATATAAATTCCTTCTGTTTCAATGATTTCAGATACCTGATAAACTTTTTCAAAATCAAGGCCCTTTATTTTAACCCAGATTTTTCAGTTGACTTTCTATTACGAGCCAAAATTTCTTCAAAATCATGCACTTACTCATATTTTTATCCTCAACATAATGGTAACTATGCTTGCGGTAAAAATACTCCGTGAGCACTTGATTTTATTGAACTTTTGACTCTCACTACGAAACTCAACTGAAAAATCTGGGTTTAATCATGATATCTATTGAAGTTGGCTTTCTCCCAAATTTAAATACTTTCTAATCCTTATGAAATAAAAAAATTTCTTGGGTCATATCAAATACCGGCATATTAAAATCATACAAAGCTTTGCATAATTGGGAATAATTATGAGCTGTTCTTTCTACCCAAATATCTAAATCCCCTGTTACTCTTGGATACCCCCTTAAAATAACCGAATACCCTCCAACTAAAATATATACAACTTCGTTACGATTTAACAATTGGATAAATTCTCTAAAATCAGGATTAAAAATATTTCCCATTAAAGTGCTTTGGCTTCAAATTGTGTTTTATCAATCCGAGGTGGATCATTTACATCAAAACCATAAGCAATGCTTGTAAGGTAATAAGCTACCTCGAGTCGAACTTCATAGCTTTCCTGACTATAATCCGTTTGAATCTTATCTGACTCTTCAGCCGATAAAGCTTGAAAAAAGGATCTGTCTATTCTAGAATAATCTGACATTATTCTGCAAATATAAGATGAATATTTCCTATTCAATAAAATTGAGAAAGACCATTAAACAAATGATAAGTCATTCGTTTATTCAGTAATTTCAATGAGAAATCAATACCTTACTTATGAATTTTTTATCAGAGCTTACATATTCTAACAAATAAATGCCAGCACTCACATTAGCAATATGTAATGTATTTGATTTAGACTTAGACATCAATCTGGATTGAAGATCATATAAGGCGATGGAATGAATTCCAGTTGAACCTTCAATTGTAAGTTCAGAATTATTGAAATTGAACTTTACATTGCTATCTTTTGAATTTACTTCAGAAGTATTTGTGATGATTATAATTACCGGCACCTCCACCCAATCACTATAACATACCTGCGGTTCTTGTGTTATTTTCCAATCAAACATCCCATAATAATATGTATCTCCAAATTCTGATGTTGATATCTTACACAGATCACCAATAACAAATGGATATGCAAATCCCAGGTTGCTTCTTAGCAAACGTGGGCTCTTGTGATTATATATTTTTCGATTCTGTTCGGTGTTAGTACCCAGGCTGTATGATTGGCCTTCCTTGCAATTAAATCCAAGATAAATTCTGTTGATTCCCTTCTCTAAATAAACAGCTTTGGATTGATACACAGTGCTATCTTTAAATTTACCGAGTTCAAAAATTCGTTCGCCAATTGAATCTGTATATACTGTTATACTGTCAATTGTAAAATTCTTGTATGCTTCAAAATAAGTTCTAGGATTCAGAAAGTTACCAGGAAGTCCGGCATCCGTATATTTTGGTTCTTTCATTCCGCCAGATAAGGGCAAATAAGATTCTTTAGTATAGGTTTTTGCCCAATATGATCTGTCGACAGTTATTTTTTCCGTTTCATAATTTTTACCTTCATAAAGTGGAGTTAGCTCTTCCTTGGAATTATACCATAAGGTATTTTCATTATTGGATTTTAGGATTGCAAAACCAGGACCTCGGAGTGTATCTGATAATATTTCCGGTTTGTCATTCTCTTGTGCGCGTTTTACTTTCAATGTATCCGTCCAAAAATCTTTACAAATACCGGAATGTTTGGCAAAATACATTCCTGCGTTTTCTACTGTTATAGAATTGTCATTACTACCGGTACTCCATTCGAGAAGTTCATAACCGGGAACTTCTAATTGTATTTCTTCTCCATTGCAAAGAATTACTTCCCCATTATAATTTAATCTAGGATTTTCAACAGGATCAATTATTAATGTGGTATTTTCAGATACGATTGGACAGTTAAATTTATTCACTGCATTATAAAAAAAAGAGCCTGTCTGATTTACAACAATGGTATCATTTCCTTCACCTGTATTCCATAATAATTTATCATAAGGAACATAACTTAGAACTTCTATGTCTTCTCCCATACATAACTTAACATCACCGCGGGGAAATATTTTATTTCTTGGAGTAATACATGAACCTTCACCACATAGAAAAAATTGATCTGTCGGAATCTCAAAAAACCGGTCTACAATTCCGGACGGCCAATGAATAAACATTGAATCTATTGTCTTCGAATTACCCAATCCAAAATGAAGATTCAGTGATTTCTGCAATCCATACGCTGTACCACATTGCAATTCTTTAATTTGAATTTTATTAGCTATATGAATTTTTATTATTGCTCCTATGCCATTTTCATTTGATTTTTTTCCTTTTAGCCCAAATGTTATCCAATGATTTTTATTGGTTTGGTTTAGCCATAATTTGTCTGATACTATACTTGGATTATTAATAAGACCTGCGTAGGATGCATAAATATCCAATCGCCCATCTTCATTAAGATCTCCCCAGGAAAGTGAAGTGAATTTTCCCGATTCAATTCCCAGATCTTGCTTTGAGAATATGCCATTGCCATTATTTATAAACAACTCTACTTCGGAGCCAACACTTAATAGGTCCTGATCACCATCGTTGTCCCAGTCTTCGAGTGCAAATTGAAATGGAAAAGAACTTAAATTGATTCCTGATTCAGTTGACTTGTCTTCAAAACTTCCATCTTGATTCTGAAAATAAACTGTGCTAGGTCCATAATGATTGGCAACAATCAGATCTAATCTTCCATCAGAGTTGATGTCTCCACTAACACTAATCCAACTTTGTTCATCACAATTAATTCCTAAATCCTTTGACTTTTCTTCAAATCGAAAATTCTCAAACTGTTTATAAAACAAATTAATTCTTCTCGGATCAGTTCTCTCCATTGCCTTAGGACTGCATTTTGAAATATACAGATCTCCGTCACCATCCTGATCTAAGTCTGTCCACATGCAACCATAATTGCCTTCTTCATCTTGTTTATTAACTCTGGATAAATCGATCCAGGAATAATTATTGATTAATTCACCTTCGACATTTTCAAAAATTCTTGTTTTGGCATTATCATCACAGATCGTAAAATCTAACATTCCATCGCGATTGATATCATACACGCAAGAAGCCTGAGAAAAAAATTGCGAATTAAGTATCGTGTCTCTTCTAAATCCGGTCTGATCCTGATAAAACACCTGAACTCCATAAAAGTCACCACCTATTATGATGTCATTCTTACCATTACGATCCAGATCCGCAACTGCAATTGACCATAGAGCTTGCGACGAATAATAATTCAGTTTCGTCCAAATAAAATATGCTCTTCCATTATTGGTTCCCAACCACAATTGCTTTGCTTCATCAAAGACTAAAAGGTCATCATAATAATCTCCATTTACATCTACTACAGCACAGGTAATGCCTGAATGAATATTCTGCCGGGTATGTTGTTGCTTAAAACTGAGTTGAGAAAACGCGGAGAAAGACGCAAGATAAATGAGCGTGATGAAAGCTGAAATACGAGGAGATATTGCAAATTTCATATTAATAAATTACAAATATATAGTTTTTGAATATTTTAGCGCTTATTTTATAGCGTTTTCTACAAAACAGCGAGGACCTTGAAGGGCAAAGTTAGAAGTCTTTTGGAATATTGGTGGAAGTCTGATACTATTTATCGGTTACACCCACCATTCTTATATCAAATAGCGAATAATGTATTTGAGAAGAATGAACATTATTATGATTTTGATACCATAGAAGAACGGTACAGTCAATTATTGCAAAGACAAGAATCAATAGAATCTAATGACTTTTCAAAAAGTCGCAAACAGGCTGAAAATAGAATCGGTAAATTCGCTTCCAAAGCGATACACCACCCTTCTGAACTCTTTAAATTATACAACCTCGTCAGAATCATAAAACCTTCTAGTATTTTAGAATTAGGTTCTTGCATGGGTATAAGTACATTAACGCTTGGGCTTGCAGCAAATCATTCTTCAGTAGTTGGCATTGAAGGCAATCCACAGTTTTCTCAAATCGCTACAGAAATTACATCAATTACTAAGAATGTGAAGATTGTACACTCATTGTTTGAAAACTATCTTCAATCATTGACAAATGAAAAATTCGATTTTATCTTTTTAGATGGCGATCATACGTATGAAGCAACGATTTCAATAGTGACTCAACTTAAAACTCATCTACAAGAAAACAGTGTGATTTTATTGGATGATATACATTGGTCAGAGGGAATGTATAAAGCATGGAATGAAATAACACAATGGAAAGAGTTTTCTTGTTCGCTTGAGACCTTACGATGGGGAATACTCTTTTGTAATCAGAATTTGACTCGTGGGAAATTTACATTAATAC
Source organism: Saprospiraceae bacterium (assembly GCA_013140975.1). GTDB lineage: Bacteria > Bacteroidota > Bacteroidia > Chitinophagales > Saprospiraceae > Vicinibacter. The sequence goes on along the minus strand of JABFRV010000076.1, from coordinate 10,857 downwards.
CCGGTCAATATAAAATTTGGCAAAAATATATATAAGGGATTTTCTTTTACTTTTTTAGAAACGAGAAAAATACTTTTTCATTGGAGCAAAATAATGATCCTTCCAACCTTGTCTGTACTTAATATCTACATCTTCTAAATTACTATGAACAAGAACAAGTTTAGTCGAGTTATTAGCAATTGGAATTAATTCAATATCAACCAAAGAATCTTCCTGATTCTTTTTGAAATCGTTTGTTCTCCATGTCTGAAGGATTCTTTTATTTTTGTCCAAGTCCATATTCTCTCCAGTTATATATCCATCCCAGGCTGTAAAAGCAGAACCCGGTTTATCATTTATTTCAGCTTTCCCTCCTGTCATAGAAGAATGGCCCTTTGAGCTAAGCCAGGCTTTATAAACTTGATCCGGCGGAACATTTAAAGTTACTTCGAGTTTGAATTCCATTTTAACAATCTTTCTCCAAAGGTAACAATTTTATTCATTGTCTGCTTGAGGTCTTTGAAATTATTTATGTACTAAATGATTTTAAGAATAGTACGAGCATATTATTATAAATATATCATTCGAAAAGTTGTTTATTTACCTATTCAAGCTTACATAATTTAATTCACTGTTGTCCGACTAATTTTTGCTAGTCAGGGCTAAAGCCCTTTTGTAACGAGCATTTTCAACTCCACGCTGAAGCATGGGGTTGCATAACGCATTTTATTGAGGTTCAATTTATTATTATCATTAATCGGACAACAATAAATTTAATTCTTAAAATTCAGAAATAATATTCATACAATTGAACTTTAATGCAATTTCCCATTGAGAAATAACATGCACCTATTGGAATTCATATCGTTTTCCGGAGCGGAAATTTTCAAGGTTCATTTGAATCTGTGTATGCTCTTCTTTAGCTCTTAGCAATCTAACTTGATCAATACTTCGATTCCCTAAGAAATCAATACTGAAATAATATAATGTTATTGATTCAACCATTTAGAAATATTTTAGTTTTGTTCTATATTAACCGTTTAAATACAATTATCTTAGAGCCTGATTTACGATAAAAAGATAATCAATATCTTCATACAGTTAAGAATAAACCATTATCCAGTTACATGTACTTTTCAAAATTCAGACAAGGAATCATAGGAATAGATACTGAAATTCCTACTCCTTTTGGCAATAAAAAGATGATATATGCAGATTGGGTTGCAAGTGGAAGGTTATATCAACCCATAGAGGATACAATGATTCATTCTGTAGGTCCATATTGTGCCAATACTCATACTGAAACAAGTCTGACAGGAAGTCTTATGACGCAGGCATATGAAGAGTCAAAAAAATATATAAAACGTGAGGTTAATGCGAATGAAAATGATGTTTTGATATTTTCCGGATCCGGAATGACTGATTCAGTAAATAAGTTACAAAGAATACTCGGATTGAGAATTCCGGAAAAATCTGAAATATATCTTGACAAGTTAATTCGAAAAAATGAAAATGATCGGCCGATTATTTTTATAACGCATTTGGAACATCACTCAAATCATACATCCTGGTTAGAAACATTAGCAGACGTTGAAATCATAAATCCTGATGAGCAGGGACTGGTTGATTTAAATCACTTTGAATTATTACTGGAAAAATATAAAAACAGACCTTTAAAAATCGCTTCTGTTTCTGCGTGCTCAAATGTAACCGGAATATTTACTCCTTACTTTAAGATTGCGGAAATGATCCATCGTGAGGGTGGATGGTGTTTTGTTGATTTTGCCTGCTCAGCTCCTTATGTAGAGATAAATATGCATCCCGAAAATTCCTTGCAATACTTAGATGCAATTTTTCTGTCTCCGCATAAGTTTTTAGGCGGTCCAGGGACTCCGGGCATTCTGGTTATGAGTAAGAACCTTTACTCTAACACAGTTCCGGACAATTCAGGTGGAGGAACAGTTTTCTTTACAACACCATGGAAATATCATGAATATTTAGATGACATCGAAATCAAAGAAGATGGCGGCACTCCTCCTTTTCTTCAGGGCATTAAAGCTGCACTTAGCTTTAAATTAAAGAAAGAAATGGGAGTTGAGAATATGTTATCCAGGGAAAAATTATTGGTTACAACAATAATGCATAAATTAAAATCGATTCCCAATCTTACTGTACTGGCTGCACAACATGAACACCGTATTGGAGCAATCTCATTTTACATTCATGACTTACATTTCAATCTTGTAGTAAGAATACTGAACGATTATTTTGGAATTCAGGTCAGAGGTGGATGTGCATGTGCAGGAACTTATGGACACTACTTGCTCAATTTAAATCAATTAGACTCTGCTAATATTCTTAAAAGAATTAAAGCAGGGGAATCATTCGCAAGACCGGGTTGGATCAGGCTCTCTTTACACCCAACCCACACTGATGAAGAAATTAATGTGATGTTAGAAGCAATTGAATATGTAGCTAAGAATCATCAGGAATTGTCAAAAAACTATAATTATATTCCGGAAAAGAATACGTTTGAGTTTAAAAATTTCAATACTGAATTAGAAAAGAATTTTACGAAGAATTTGTTCTACAACTAAATATTATTCTTACAGTTCCAATTACGTTCTATTAAACAATGAATGGTATGTATTGAATCGATATATGCGAATTTCAGCGTACATCAATTCTCGAAATGGGTGCTTTAAGAATATTCGTTTATTTTCGAAATTTAATCCCTTATTTAGTCAGTAATTCATAATTGAATAGTAAATTTGCTCTTTATTTTTGAACCAAGCTCATGCCTGTAGATGTTATACTCGGTCTTCAATGGGGAGACGAAGGAAAAGGAAAAATTGTTGACTTTCTAGCAGATAAATACTCAATCGTCTGTCGTTTTCAAGGTGGCCCAAATGCCGGCCACACTTTGTACATAAATAACAAGAAATTTGTACTACACACGGTTCCATCAGGAATTTTCAGAAAAAATGTATTCAATGTAATTGGTAATGGGGTTGTACTTGATCCAATAACTTTAGAAAAAGAAATACAGAATATTCTTCCAGATATTCCGGATTTATTTGACCGTCTTTTACTTTCCAATAAAACGCAATTAATTATTCCAACTCATCGATGGATTGATTTAGCTTCAGAAACTGCAAAAGGTAAAGAAAAAATAGGTTCAACATTACGTGGAATTGGACCATGTTATATGGACAAAACAGGCAGAAATGGATTACGCGTTGGTGACTTATTTTCTCCCGATTGGAAATCCAAATATGAATCTTTGAAAGAAAAACATTTCCAGTTTCTCAAACAATTCCCTGCAACTGAATTCAATCTCGCTGAACAAGAAAAATTATGGTTCGATAGCTTAGAAACTTTAAGAAAGTTAAAAATAATTTCAACTGAATATTATTTACACAATGCGCTTTCTAAAGGAGAAAATATTCTTGCAGAAGGTGCTCAAGGCACAATGCTTGATGTTGATCATGGGACATATCCTTATGTTACTTCTTCAAATACTATTACTGCCGGTGTTTGTACAGGTCTTGGTATTGCTCCTTCACATATTCGTAAAGTAATCGGAATCGCAAAAGCATATTGTACCCGGGTTGGCTCCGGTCCTTTCCCTTCTGAACTTCATGACGAAGTCGGTGAGAAACTTCGTAAAGAAGGTAATGAATTTGGATCTACAACAGGAAGACCAAGAAGATGTGGTTGGCTGGACCTTGTTCAATTACGGTATGCCATAATTTTAAATGGAGTAACAGATCTTTGTATTACGAAGATAGATGTTTTAAATTCGTTTGATGAAATTAAGAGCGTTGATTCATATCATATGAATAATCAGCTTACGTTAGAAGTACCATTCAATATGAGTCTCATAGAAGATACATTGACACAATCATTTCCCGGTTGGAATCAATCTTTGGCTGAGCATTCATCAATAGAAACATTACCATCACAGGTTGGAAAATTTTTGAACCATATTGAATCTTATACTTCAACGCAAGTTAGTTTTCTATCTACAGGTCCAGGAAGGGATGAACTTTTAATAAAGCGGTAAATTTTATTAAAGCTTTAAATCTTTCTTCATTTTTACTTGGTAGTAAATACTTCATTAGAAGATTTAAGAGTATTCTGAAACATTTTTTTCAATGCATGTTTCTTCTTAAAACGCAATATGAACGATACAAACACTTCATGTTTTAGCATATCCAATTTTATTGTATCATAATATTATTAAAAATAAATTCTTCATTCATTAGTTTTATTCATTCTATACGTATAAATTTGCATTTCGGTGTTCCGATATCGGAAATAATAGGGAATCGTGTGTAAATCACGAGCTGTCGCGCAACTGTAAGTTTTTGATTGAAAAATCAGATTATTTATGATCCACTGGGAATCCGGGAAGGAAAATAATCTTAACAAGTCAGGAGACCTGCCGAAAAATTGTACAACATAAGCTTTCGCGGAATAAAGCTTTGTAAGTAATCCTTATATTAGCTTACATTTTATTCTACGTATTTATGCTGTACTAAAACTAACGGCAAACTTGTATTATGAATAAATATTTTTATTGTGTTGTAATTTTCTCTTTCTTTAATATAATGGCAGCTCAAGGAATTGATACACTTCGTTCCATTCCGTTATATCCTGTTGTATTTACAGCGAACCGAACTGAACAAAGCCTTCAGGAAGTTGGTAAAACAGTTCAGATCATTTCTAAAAATGAAATTCTAAACTCGGGTTCGATATCATTAACAGAATTACTCAGTCAATTTGCGGGAATATTTTCCGTTGGCGCGAATCAAACACCCGGACAATTACAAACCATTACAAGCAGAGGAGCGAATACAAATCAAAGTAATATTCTCATTGACGGAGTAAAATTATCAAATGCTTCATCGAATGACAATATTGTCGATCTTGCTGAAATATCCTTATCAAATATTGAAAGAATAGAAATAGTGAGAGGCAACCAAAGCAGTCTTTTCGGAACCTCATCTATAGGGACAACGATTAATTTAATAACAACACAATCAAAAGAATCGGGTTGGCATGGAAACCAACAATTGCGATACGGCAATATTGGAAAAAATACCTCATTGGTTGATCAGAATTTTAACTTATCGTATCAGTTTTCGAATGGAATATATTCCAGCTTCTCTTTCTTTAATAATCAGACGAGAGGTATAAATGCAACTGTCGATACAATTACTGATATAGCGAATTTCAAATACATAAACAATGACCAGGATGATTTTAGAAAAAGGGAATTATGGTATAAATTAGGAATTACAAAAACGAAATGGTCAGCATTTGTCTTATATAGAAACAACAGACAGTATTCTGATCTTGACAAAGGAGCTTTTAATGATGATGATAACTTCTTTTCAAATTCCAAACGAAATAGTCTCATATCCAACATTCGATTTGATATTAGTCCCCGATTATCGGCAAGCATAATTTCCGGAATAAGTCGATTGCATTATCAATTTACAGACGATTCTTCTGCTGTAGATAAATTTGGAACAACAGATCACTCTTACATTGATGGTGATTACAAGACCACGAGCTTTAACACGGATTTACAGCTTACACATAAATCCAAATACATAAGAAACACAATAGGATACCATTACAATAAAGATGCAATGCAGTTTGCTAATTATTTCTTTTCTTATTCTCCGATATTTGGTGTTTTTGAGCTGAATACTGTTTTAGATAGTTCTCTGTACTCTATTAGAAATAATGCAGTTTTCATTAATTCAGATATAAACCTCGGCATTCTAAATTCATCTTTAGCAAAGCTCAACTTAAACCTTAGTGCAAGGAATACTTCCAATTCAGCCTTTAATAATTTCTTAAGCTTTGAGATAAATCCTTATTATCGTTTCTCAGAACGATTTATAGGTTTTTTCAATTATTCAAATTCTTTTGTTGCTCCTTCCATTTATCAGCTTTACGCACCGGATCAATCGGCATTCAATGGCATCACCAGAGGAAATTCCAATTTAATACCAGAGTACTCTAATAGTGTTGAACTTGGATTCCGTCATTTGATTAATAATAAACTCCATTATTCATTTAGCATATATCAAAATTTAACAAAAAATAATATTGACTTTATTTATCTATGGAACCCTAATAAACCGATTGATTCACTCGGCTTCTTAGATTATAATGGTGACAGCTATATTAATTTAGGTAAAAGAAGCACATATGGAATTGATGGATCAATTTCTTACATTCCGAATAATAAGCTCTCCTTTTCTTTATTATTTAATATTGTTGATGGTAAAATAAAATACCGTACTCAAGATTTAGATACAATTCATATTGGCAATAATAATATTCAATTATACAACAATGGATTGTTTGTTAATAGAAACAACGTAAGTTCTCCATTAACCAGAAAGCCAACAACAATTAATTTCTCTTGCGACTACAATCTATTCAGAAACTTAGATGCAGGAATAAATTATCGCTATATTGGATCACGAAATGACGTTTACTACGAATATGCTTTAGGTCCATTTGGGGCTCTTGCTTCTGAAAGATTAAAAGCTGTTGGTATCATTGATCTTAAACTAAAATATAGGCTTCGTTCAAATGCTCAATTTCAACTGCGAATTGAAAATGTGCTAAACACGAAGTATTCTGATATATTAGGATACGCCAACAGAGGTATTTCTTCATATGGCCAGGTGCTATTTAATTTTTAAGAATAAAAATTATATCCATCAAGTATTGGTAACTACAACCAAAATGCAGATCTCAAGCAAATAAAATGTAGTTTGAACTTAAAAATAGCGGAAAAACTAACTTGCTTCAAGTACGAAATACTTCGTAAAATTATTATTTTCTACACAAAATATAATTTTATAAATATCATACAATAGATACTTTATTCTACATTTTGGCCTAATATTGTATTTTTATATCAAATATTATTCAATTCTAACTATTAATTATCGTTTGCATGTAGAATAAATAGTAAGATTTGCTTGCGTTCGTATGAAAATATACAACGTTCGTAGGAAGCTAAGGTAAGATTATTGATTAAGACATACCTTTGGAGTCTTAATAGTATCATTATTACATCTCTTTCAATTCTGAAGAATTAAAAGTCAAAACACTTCTCGCTCTTAGAATATTCCCTGACTTGATACCACTATGAGTTCTTTCCCTATAGCCGGGTCAACTTATCAAAACTGCTCAATTCTACTCTTTTTCAATTCACAATATCTTAAGTATTGAATATCAGGCTTACATCTTAGTGTCAATTTCTATTAACCCAAATAAGAACATCAAAAAGCTGGTCAATTTTAACGTTCGTATGAAAATTCTATGCATTCGTATGAATGCTATACACCAATAGCATTCTGATAAGTTATATTTACACTACCTTAAATATTGACGAAGATATAAGTAGATTATTGCTACGAATTTTTGGTTTCACGAAAGCAACGTAAGGTTAATGCATTTTCTTTGATTGAATAAATAATATTAGTGAGCTTCAAAATAAAGTAATCTATGCAGATCAACCCTAAGTATTAGTAACATGGAAGAACGCTTTATTAAAATGGCTGAGAGAAATACCCTTGGCCATTTTTTTGCTATAAATACCTAATAAAACTTTAATGTCATTATAGAATTGCCAAGCAATTCAACAATTCTCATTTGTAAAAAATAATTATTCCACAATAAAGCAGATCTGATAAAAATTATTTACTGCTGCTATCGGTCTTAATTTAATATAAAAATTACTTACAAACTCATCAAAGGCTTTGAATTCATGCATAGCTACTGAAAACTCATCAAACATTATCAAGTCTCCTTTTTTTAAGTATGGAAATAATTGAGAAAGGCTGAATATTGTTGCACTATAGAGGTCCGCATCCATATGAAAAATTCTTCTCGCACTGGAAGTTATATTTACTTCGTGAGATTGAATGAAAGGATTAAGGGTTTCTTGAAACAAGCCTTTAAAAAACTTTGCTCTGGAATCATCAATTTCAGGAATCTTATATGACATTGCCCCTTTATCAAACGAACCCCACTTCTCCGGTAAACCTTCAAACGTATCAAAACCATAAAAATGAGAATCAATATTCGTATTATGTTCTAACCACCATTTAAATGAAGCTCCGGAAGCTACACCAAATTCAAGATAACAAATACTCTCCTCTTTTAACTTTTGTTCTTGTAAAATATTTTCGTACAATGCATATCTCTTTTTATAATCCCTAAATGGTGAATAAAAATCGTGATATGTAACATCGCCTTTATTCTTCCATATCCAAATTACCAGTTTGTTATAGTAATACAAAAATGAAAAAAACCTGGAAAATGGTAAAAATATAAGAGTCAAAGGAAATGCTAATAAAGCATCTTTAGCAAATTTGATGAAACGTAACATAAATAAAAACCAAAGATAAAGAATTGCAGATATAAACAAGGTGATATACCCATTTTTTCTTCAATTTTCATTCGATTTAGGAAATCATACAAAGAGAAAATACCTTATTGCTATTTAGTATTTGTCGATAATTATTTTCACCTTTGCACTCTATCTGATTTTCAATGCAGGACCGACATTCTAACAGATCGCGTTACTTTACGGAACAAGGAATTACAACCTTTAAATATGTTATTCCTTATATAGAATCTGTGAAGCCTATCGATAATTCCAGCGTGGTTCTTGAAATTGGGTGTGGAGAAGGTGGCAATCTTCACCCATTTCTGGATAAAGGCATTAAGGTATTCGGAATTGAATTGCTAAAGCACCAATATGATCAGGCCATTCAATTTTATCGAGATCACAAGTATAAAAATAATCTAACTTTAATCCATTCCAATATTTATGATATTGATTCTGAATCTTTGCCTAAGATGGATGTGATTTTTATGAAAGATGTTATAGAACACATCCCAGATCAAAACAAACTTCTTTCTTACCTTCATCAATTCCTCAAGCCGGATGGTATTATCTTTTTTGGTTTTCCACCCTGGCGAATGCCCTTTGGTGGTCATCAACAAGTTTGTCGCTCTATTTTGAGCAAGGTTCCTTACTTCCACATTCTTCCTTCGAAAGTTTACGAATTAATATTGAAATTGTTCGGAGAAGACGAGCTCGCAATTAAAGAATTTCTTGAAGTAAAAGAAACTGGACTCAGTATTAACAGATTTCATAAGATTGTAAAAGAGAATAAATACTCCATTCTCAAAGAAACATATTGGTTCATCAATCCCAATTATGAAATTAAGTTTAAGCTTAAACCCCGTAGAGTTCCTCGATTTTTACAAATTCCATGGCTTTGTGATTTTTATACAACAGCGATTTACTGTGCGATTCGACCTAATTAATATTGGTTTTCACTGTTGTCCGACTAATATTTGCTAGTCAGGGCTAAAGCCCTTTTGTAACGAGCATTTTCAACCCCACGCTGAAGCATGGGGTTGCATAACACATTTTATTGAGGTTCAATTTATTATTATCATTAATCGGACAACAATAATTGGTTTTATGTAGTGCCTAATACGCTCAAAAATGTAATATGCTTTTTGAGTTTCCCTGGAGCTTACAGAGACAGCTAGTTTAGCAAGATTGCAATATTTAATTCCCTTTGCTAATTAAGAGGTTTACGATAGGCTTATTTCTTGTACAGTTAGGTTAGCTACTTATTTTTAATTGCTTCAATTATCTCATGTTTCTTACGTTGTGAAATTGGAATAGCTAAGCCATTAGTCATATGTAGTTCATCATTCTGATTAATTGAAACAATATGTTTAGGGTTGACAAGGAAGGACCGATGAGAACTTATAAATAAATATGGCTCCAAAATGCTTTTAAATTTACCCAGGCTATATGAACTTAATACTTCTTTTCTATTCAATAAGTGTATTTTAGTATAGCGGTCCCAACCTTCACAAAATAAGATATCATTAATTTTTACAAATACTAATTCTCCATGGTTCGAAATAGCAATTGTTTGTTCTCCTGGAACATTTTTTTTCATATTCTCCACAAGAACCTGATAATTTTTATAAGCATCCTTTTGACCCTTGCGCAATATAACAAGATCGAGTGCTTCCTTAAGTTCATTTATCTCTACTGGCTTTAGAAGATAAGCCAAAGCCGAAACCTTTATCGCATTGAGAGCATACTCGGAATAACTGGTTACAAAAATGATTTCAAATTCAATCTTTTTAAAATAATTAAAAAGCTCAAAACCACTTTCTCCAGGCATCACAATGTCCAGAAATACAAGATCCGGTTTATAAACCAATATCATATCAACTCCTTCTTTCACGCTTCGTGCTATTGAAACAATTTCTACTTCTGGAAAATGCATTTCCAATTGAATTTCTAAGGATTTACTTACCTTAGGTTCATCATCGATTATGATTGCTTTTATTTTATCCATACTTAATCTTCCAACAAGTTACTTAATGTAATGCGGGTACAAGTACCCTTAAAATTTGGATCAATGGGGTTAGATTCTTGAGTATCTACAAAGATTTCATCTTTAGAACCCTTGTTTATTATTTCAATTTTTTCTTTAATAATTTTTGTTGCATGAGATTGATGTGCATTCGATGCACTATCTTTCATGCTATGAGACTTCTCTATTCCAATACCATTATCAGTAATTTCAATTAGTAGATCTTTGTTTACTTTCATCAATTTAACACTTAGAAAACCCCCCTCTTTTCGATGAAACAGTCCATGCCTAACAGAGTTCTCAACAATCGGCTGAATCATCATTGTAGGTATTTTTACTTCCTGAATATCTATTTCTTTATCTACCTCTATTGTAAAATCAAACCTTTCTTCAAATCTCATTCTTTCTAATATCAAGTAATGCC
>JABFRV010000014.1 GCA_013140975.1 Saprospiraceae bacterium | reverse complement strand
TTTTAGCACTATTCACACTTACTATGAATTGGGCAAGCAATGGACCAAAAAAACCTAGAGTTGAGCTCACCCAGATATTACTATTTATAGCGGTAGATTCAGTACAAAGTGATAATGATCCTCAACTGGATGAACTTCCGTTAGGATTGACACGATTAAAAAAGAATTCATTAGATTACATATACCTTAAAGCTCCGGCAATCGACAATCAACAAAGAATTCATATTTGGATAGTAGAAACTTCCGGAAAATCGCTGCGATATTTCAATACCATATATTTAGATAAAAAAGACCATTCTTATGTCAAGACCCTTTGAGATTCAAAATTAAAAACTTCATTTTCTACTTGTTTGATCAGTAAATAAAAAAAAGGCCTTAACGAAGGTCTTTTTTTATTTGTAGGCGATACGTTGTCGTTGTTAAATGTTATACATGGATAAAAATAAAATAATCAAGACAAGGCATTTAAATCTTTTTGACAAATTATACCTGTAAACCCGTTCGCTGTCAACCCAAAACTCATGAACCAACACCATGTCAGAAAGCATATCTTATTTTCAATCCAAACTTCTTAAATGGCAAAATCAAATTAGGAATAACCAAGTATTTCAATATTCCATTGGAATTTCAATTTTACCTAGTTAAATTTGCCCTTTTATAAGCTTGAAGCATATTTCCATATTCAGCATTTCTACTCTCTTATTACTTATGTCTCTTTCATTGTATTCTCAGAATAAGATTCTTCTCGTTAACAACTGGGAATATAAAGCCGAGACAGACAGCATTTGGAGACCTTGCGCAATTCCTAACTCGATATATTCAATTTTAATCAAAGACAAGCTTATTCAAGATCCATTTTTTGGCAATCATGAAGAACAACTTCAAAACATTGGAAAGCAGAATTATCTTTTTAAAACTCAGTTTCAGATTGGAACTCAACAATTAGAAACAAAAAGTCAGAATCTAATTTTGAATGGCGTTGATACATACGCAGAAATCTTTCTTAACAATCAAAAAATATCAACATGTAATTCAGCATTTCAAACATGGAGATTGGATGTAAAACCGTTCCTTAATCATGGAAACAACGAATTAATAATAAAATTTAATTCCTCAGAACTTCAAGCACAAAAAGAATACTCCACTCTAAATCCTGCTCTACCTGGAGGAGAAAGGGTTATGATACGCAAACCACAATATCATTTTGGCTGGGACTTTGGACCAAAGTATACCGGATGTGGATTACTGGATATACCGTATTTAGAATGTTTCTCAAATCTTGTTATTCTTAATCATTCTGTGCATACAGTTCAATTGCATTCACAATATGCCGAAATCGAATTGGTTCTTGAAATACAATCTTTAACGGAAAATTCCTATTCAATACAATGGACATTAGATAATCAACTATTTGTTAATTCTTTACTTTGCAAAGAAGGAACTAATTTTTATCGCTTCAGAAAAAAAATTAAAAATCCCAAACTTTGGTGGCCAAACGGATCGGGGCAAGCTTATCTTTATGATACACGACTACTCATTATTAATAATGAAAAGGAAACCGTTTTCCTTAAACATTTTAACACTGGAATAAGAGTGATTAAATTAATCACAAGAAAAGATAAATGGGGATCCTCATTTTATTTTAATGTCAATGGTCAACCCATTTTCTGCAAAGGAGCGAATTACGTTCCCCAAAGTATTTTTCAAAACAGATCCCAAAATCATGAGGAAATTCTTCGCGATGCCTATCAATGCAATTTTAATATGCTGAGGGTATGGGGAGGTGGTAATTACGAATCAGATTCCTTCTATGAAACTTGCGATCGATTAGGAATTATGATTTGGCAGGACTTTATGTATGCATGTGCAATGTATCCCGGAACCACTTCCTTTCTGAATGATGCAAGAACTGAAGCAGATGAACAAGTAAAAAGACTTTCACGATTTGCAAGTATTGCGTTATGGTGCGGCAACAATGAAAACAATGAAGCATGGCATAGATGGGGCTGGCAGATAGGACTATCATCGGATACAAAAGACAGATTATGGAATGATTATAAAAGGCTATTCCTTGATATTCTTCAAGTGTCAGTAGCAAGTTATAGCAACAACCATTCGTATTGGGAATCTTCACCTTTGTATGGAAGAGGCGATTCAAGATTTAATACTGAAGGTGATGCCCATGATTGGGGAGTCTGGCATGATGAAATGAAATTTGAAGCTTTCGAAGATAGAGTACCCAGATTTATGAGTGAAGCAGGTTTTCAATCAATACCTTCAATGACAACGGTTCAATCATTTGCAACATTGGAACTACTCTCTTTAGAATCGCCCGCTTTATTAGCTCATCAGAAACATCCCAGAGGCAATAAATTAATTCTGCAATACCTGAATCATGATTTACCTGCTCCAAAAGATTTTGAAGCACTGATATATTTAAATCAGCTGAATCAGGCGGAAGGAATCGGCATTGGCATCAAAGCGCATAGAAGAGCCAAGCCATATTGCATGGGAACACTTTATTGGCAATTCAATGATTGTTGGCCGGGAATTAGTTGGTCAAGTCGGGATTACTTTGGAAGGTGGAAGGCTCTTCAACATAAAACGAAAGAACTATTTCAACCCATACTTATAACTACACGCGAGTCAGGTTCCATGTATGAGATTTTTGCTAGCTCGGATATTCCTAAAAATACACCATTAAAAATAGATATATCATTTATTGCAAATGATACTACAATTCTGCTTCATGAAAATCTAGACTTTTCTATTCAATCTAATTATTCCGGACGTGTGTTTTCTTTTGATTTAGAAAAGTATAAAAATAAATACAGTGAAGACAATGCATTAATATATATTCAATGGGAGTACAACGATTTCAAAAGTTATTCTATACATTTTCTAACCAAATTAAAGAAAGTGAAATTACAAAAGCCTAATTTTTATATTTCAAATTTTGAGCAAACTCCTCTTGGTTATGAATTTGAAATTACATCGGATCATTTTGCAAAAGGGGTATATATAAAAGAAGAAAAGGATATTCAATTTTTTCCAAATTATTTCGATCTTGCACCCAATCGAGCAACGAAGATTAAATGTAAAACTCCTTTAAAAACAATATCACCTGAATTCTTTGAATTCGTAAGTTTATTCGATCATTTATAATTTATACATGAATCATAAAAACATACAGGAAGAAATAAAGGAAGGAATTCCACAAATTCTACCTCATTCTAAGATTCCAACTCATGGCATACCCCATGCTCCCAAAAGAAATATTAGTAACCTAACTGATGAAGAGAAAAAACTAGCCTTGCAAAACGCATTGCGTTACTTTGAACCAGAACTTCATGAGGCACTGGCTACAGAGTTCTATAATGAATTAGAGAATTATGGCAGAATTTACATGTATCGATTCATGCCACGCTTACCTGTAAAAGCTTACAATATTGATGACTACCCTTGTAAATCTAAAAAAGCAGCTGCGATTATGTTGATGATTCAAAATAATCTGGATCCGCTGGTTGCTAAATATCCTGAAGAATTAATAACATATGGTGGCAATGGAGCTGTCTTTCAGAATTGGGCGCAATATAGACTTACCATGAGGTACCTTTCAGAAATGACAGATAATCAAACTCTCGTTTTATATTCAGGTCATCCAATGGGATTGTTTCCTTCCCATGAAAATGCTCCACGGGTAGTCGTAACCAATGGGATGATGATTCCGAATTATAGTTCAAAAGAAGATTGGAATAAATACAATGCATTGGGTGTAACACAATATGGTCAAATGACGGCAGGCTCATTCATGTATATAGGTCCTCAGGGAATTGTTCATGGGACCACAATTACATTAATGAATGCTGGTAGAATGCGAAAACTTGGTGAAGAAAACCTAAAAGGTAAATTATTTATTACTTCCGGTTTAGGTGGCATGTCCGGAGCGCAGGCAATCGCTTCGATTATTACCGGTGCTGTATGTATCCTTGCTGAAGTAGACAATGATGCGATTCAACAACGAATCAATGATGGGTATATTCACAAGGAAAATATTTTTACTCAACCAGATAAGATTTTTGCAAGTGCAGCTTCTCACCAATCATCCGGAAACGCAATTTGTTTGGTTTACTACGGAAACATAATTGACATTTGGGAATACGCAGCAAAATCCTCTATTCATGTAGATTTAGGATCAGATCAGACTTCATTGCATAACATCGATGATTTAGGATATTGTCCTGCAGGCTTCACATTCGAAGAAGCGAAACAATTATTATTAAAAGATAAAAAAAGATTTGATGATGAAGTTAAATCCAGCTTAAGGAGACATGTTAAGGCAATAAATATACTCAGCGACCAGGGAATGTATTTTTGGGATTATGGCAATGCATTTTTACTGGAGGCAGGAAAAGCTGGAGCAGATATCTTTAAAAATACAGATAAGAATGAGTACAAATACCCTTCTTATGTTCAAGATATAATGGGACCATTTTGTTTTGATTATGGATTTGGACCCTTCCGTTGGGTTTGCACTTCAGGAAGTACTGAAGATTTACTTCTTACTGATAAGATTGCTGCACAAGTATTACTTGAATTAATAAACGAATCAAGTGGAAATCAATTAGCACAATATAAAGACAATTTGCAATGGATTCAGAATGCGACAACGAACCTACCAATTGTCGGTAGCAAATCCCGAATTTTATACGCAGATACATACGGCAGGATTAAAATCGCATCGGCTTTTAATAGGGCCATTCATGAAGGAAAAATTAAAGCCCCAATAGTACTGGGAAGAGATCATCATGATGTATCTGGTACAGATTCACCTTACCGGGAAACGTCCAATATCTATGATGGCTCGAAATTTACCGCTGACATGGCCATTCAAAATGTTATCGGAGATAGCTTTAGAGGGGCTACATGGGTCTCCATTCACAATGGTGGAGGTGTAGGATGGGGAGAAGTAATTAATGGCGGATTTGGCTTGGTAATCGATGGAAGTAAAAAAGCTGAGGAAAATTTACAATCGATGCTTCATTGGGACGTAGCGAATGGAATCGCTAGACGCTCATGGGCCAGAAACGATGGAGCAATTCAGACTATCAAACAATTAATGTCTCAAGATTCAAGCCTTCAAATTACGATCCCGAATAAAGTAGATGAAAAAATCTTAAATAATCTATACAGGCAACCTTAGACAATTCATAAACGTTGTATATTTAACAAAATTTTTGCCTTATGATGAATGATGTAGTGTCAACAATTATGACAAAAGACTTATTAACTGTGAGCCCATCAGACAACCTTAATAAAGTAAAAGAGATATTAATAAATCACAGAATTCACCATGTACCGGTGGTTGAAGGAAAGAAATTGGTTGGTTTAGTAACCACTTACGACTTATTTAAATTAGAAGTCGATCATAAAGACTACGGCACAACTAAGGTTTCTGACGTCATGACTAAAAAACTAGCCTTTATTGAGCCAGGTGATAAGGTAGGAACTGCTGCAGAAATATTTATGGAACATTTGTTTCATGCCGTTCCAGTAGTACAAGATGGAGACCTTGTTGGAATAGTTACGTCCTTCGATGTTTTAAAATATGAATATAATAAGGAATATCCTGCCAGAAATTAAGTAGTTTTGCGCTAGAAATATCGAAACTACAACGAAACTTTAAAATTCCTATTTCAAATTCCCATGAGCAGCTCAGTACTTATCGCTTTATTTGCCTTTTTATTCGTTGCAACTTTAATTGCCTGTATTTCATTGTATGTCAATCTGAAAAATCAAATTCAGATAAAGGATAATGAGCGTGATACTTTAAAAGCGGCTTTTGATGTAACAAGAAAAGAAAAGTTCGACTTACAGGAACTTGTAGATCAGGCACAAAACCAGGAAAAGACTTATAAAGTTGCCTTTGAGGACTGGAAGTCCAAGTATGACCTCCTCGAAGCGAAGTACAATTCTTTAAAAAGAGATTCTGAACACAAAACTGCGATTACTGAAAAATCGGAATTAAAGGAACAGACAAAAGCATCAGGCACAGAGAATTTATCTGAAATCTCGGAATTAAGTAAAATTACCTATGATTTGAAATCGATATTAAATCAACATCTTGAAGTTTTAGGAAAGATGGTTAACACAGATTCTAATCAGCAGGAAGTTATTTCAACTCCTAATGTTCAATCTGATCCATTGCATTGGATTATGGGAATTGATGAGGATACTTCAAAAATATTGAAAAATCAGGGAATTCAAACTTTTGAGCAACTTTATAATTTACCCAAGACTGAAATCAAGAAACTCATGATCCAATTCGAGGAGATTGATGATCGAATTATAGAATCATGGCCGATGCAAGCCGGAGCGATTATTAGAAGTAAAAACTAATTCATTTCTGATTTCAAAATCCACTTTCGAATTTTTCTTAAGCAAACATGAATCCCCCCAGCATTGCAATTGCAACTGATATAGATAGAAAAATGCAATAGACGAAAAAAACACTACTCGACAGAAGGGCACTTTTTATTCTAGTCAATCCATAATTTAGCTTCATACTTTTATAGAGATAAATGATAAGCAGCACAAACCCCGCTGCAATAATCCAATCACTATCTAATATAGTATATATCAATAATAAACAAGACAATAGCACAAAACTTACAGTATGATATTGTATAGAAAATATCAAGTACTCATAATAATTTTTCTTTCGCTTATGAAAAATTAACCAAAGTAAAAAAGCAAAAAAAGGCATTAAAATAAAAAGCATAATTGAAAAATACTTAATGCCTAAATTCATCAATTTAGATAAAAAGGTTCCCTGCCCTTTCGACAGTTGTACAAACTGTTTAAATGCAATTTTGGTTAATGTCCCTGGCGCTTTACCCTCTAATTTAACTTTTAGCACAGAATCCAGTTGATGATTATTCATCTTTTGCAAATCTTCTATATTATCCGTTGAGTCAATCGCAAAATCGTTGACTTCTATGTCTAAAGGCCCACTGGAATATTGGACGTTCTCGCTATTAAATGACTTATTTGTAACATAATTTACAATGATAAAAAATATTGCACTTACAAAAATGTATTGCCTGATTGGGGGCACAAATCTTGCTCTTTTATTTTCATTAAATTCCTTGGTCATCTTACCAGGAAATAAAATTAAATTTTTTAAGGAATAGAAAAACTTAGTATCAAAATGAAAGAGCGATTCAAAAAATTCAAGAACTAAATGCTTTATGGGTTGATTGGGTACATGATTCTCCTGGCCGCAATTCTGGCAAAAATTAGCATCTTTTACAAAGTTTGCTCCACAATTATCGCAGTGTTCCTTTTTATTTCTTTTTTTCATGACAAGCAAAAATAAGAAGTCTTCTTAAATCCCGATATTTTATCATTGCAACACCCAATGAGACCTTACAATTTTAAAAATATACCCATCAAACCAACCACAATGTTGGGATCATACGTCTAAGGTACATATAAAGGATATGAATACGTTGAAATATCTATTTTTGACAACAAGTATTTTAATTGCAATTGTTCAAATGTCATGCAATAAAAATGAATGTGAAGAACAACTGAATAATAATTGCTTTTGCACAGCTGATTACAACCCAGTATGTGGATGCAATAACATTACATATAGTAATTCCTGTCAAGCAGAATGCAGAGAAATTAAAGAATATACAAAAGGAATTTGCAAATAAAACGAAATGACTAAATAGTCATCTACTTAAACAGAAACATCCTCAGGATTCACAGCTCTTGCTGAAAGACGCAGCTTACCAGTTTTTGGATCCGTTCCTATCAATTTTACTTTTACCTCATCCCCTACTTTGTAAACATCTTCAACATTAGCAATTCTCTTGTTTGAGACTTCGCTGATGTGTACAAGTCCACTCTTACCTTTAAAATCTACGAAAGCTCCAAATGGATGTAAGGAAACAACCTTAGCGTCATAAACATCTCCAACAGTTGGAGTAAAAGTAATAGCATTAATCATTTTTACAGCTGCATCAATTGCTTCTTTATTATTACTTGCAACATTGATAACTCCTTCATTTCCGACTTCTTCAATATTAATTTTCGTTCCGGTCTTGGCTTGCATTTCCTGAATGATTTTTCCTCCAGGTCCAATAACAGCACCAATGTAACTTTTATCAATCCTTATTTCCACAATACGAGGAGCATGAGGTTTGAAATCACTATTTGGAACCGCAATAGATTCTTCCATTTTTGAAATAATATGAAGCCTTCCTTCCTTGGCTTGCATTAATGCTTTTTCCAAAAGTTCATAAGAAAGTCCGTCAATCTTCATGTCCATCTGGGCACCACAGATACCATTTTTTGTACCTGTTACTTTAAAGTCCATATCACCCAATGCATCTTCATCTCCAAGTATATCAGATAATATGGCAACTTTTCCATCTTCAGCAATTAAGCCCATTGCGATACCTGCAGTACTCGCCTTAATAGGAATCCCTGCATCCATTAATGCTAATGAACCAGCGCACACTGTCGCCATTGATGAAGATCCATTTGATTCCAATATATCAGATACAATTCTTACAGTATATGGGAAGTTGGCCGGCATAACTTTCTTCAATGACCTACCTGCAAGATTTGCATGTCCAACTTCTCTTCTTCCCGGACCACGAAGAGGTTTTACTTCATTCACTGAGAAAGGAGGAAAATTATAATGCAAAAAGAATTTTTCAAAATATAAGCCTAGCGCTACATCCACCATCATTTCATCATCCTTTGTACCTAAAGTAACCGATGATAATGATTGCGTTTCACCTCTTGTAAATATTGCAGAACCATGTGTTGAAGGAAGATAATCTACTTCAGTCCATATAGGTCTCACTTCAGTTGAAATTCTTCCATCAAGTCTTTTCCCGGAGTCAAGCATAACTTTTCGAATGGTTTTTTTCTTAACCTTGTCAAAGCATTCTTTGATCATTTTTGCATTGTCTTCTAATGCATCTTCTCCCTGGCTCTCTTGATATTTCTCTTTAAATTCTTTAAGAATTTTGTCAAATGCTTCTTTTCTTGAATTCTTATCTGACCCTGATTCAGCAATTTTTTTAATCTGTTCTGCACAGGCTGATTCCACCTGAGTAAGAATTAGTTCGTCTGGCAAGCTTAGAGTAACCTCTCTTTTTACTAGAACCTTATCTCCAAGTTGTTTAGCAAGCGCATGTTGTGCAGCAATCTGAACCTTAATTGCATCATGACCAATCTTAATAGCACTAATAAGATCGAGTTCCGAGCATTCATTGGCTTCACCTTCTACCATCATTAGATTGGATTCTGTTGCAGCCACTATAATGTCCAAATCAGCTTTATCATTTTGGGATTTGGAAGGATTTACTACGAATTGGCCATCAATTTTTGACACTCTTACTTCTGATATTGGCCCTTCCCAAAGAATATTACTACATGCTAAAGCAGTAGAAGCCGCTAATGCAGCAAATGAATCAGGAAGTGTTTCCGGCTCCCCGGATAATAGATAAATTATTATCTGAACATCATTATAATAACCATCAGGAAATAAAGGCCTAATCGCTCTATCTACAAGTCTTGAAATGAGGATTTCATAATCAGACAACTTTGTCTCCCGTCTAAAGAAATTTCCAGGTACTCTCCCAACTGCTGCGAATTTTTCCTGGTAGTCAACTGAAAGAGGAAAGAAATCAACTCCCTCTCTTGGGTCTTTAGAAGCAACTACACTCGCAAAAAGCATTGTATTGCCAATTCGAACAACGGCAGATCCATCCGCTAAAGAACCTAGTTTACCTGTTTCCAGAATTACTTCACGACCATCGGGAAGATTAAATGAACTTGAATATGGAGTTTTCAGACCCATAATAATTTTTCTTAATATGTTTAACAATACCGAACTCCTTGCCTTTTATGCTAACTCAACTAGAATGAGGAGAAAACATCCCAGGCGGGATGAGTAAGGTTTTATTTTCTTAAGCCGAGAGCCTCAAGAATTTTCTTGTACCTGTCAAGGTTTTTTTGGTGCAGGTAGTTTAACAACTGCTTTCTTTTTCCGACAAGGTGAAGAAGAGTTCTTTTAGATGAATGATCTTTAGGATTGCTTTTAAGATGTTCTGAAAGATCTGCAATTCGGGATGTAAAAAGTGCAATTTGACCCTCAGTTGAACCTGTATTAGTGGCTGACCCACCAAAGGTTGTGAAGATTTCTTGTGTTTTTTCTTTAGATACTGTTGACATTATAAATTAATTACGTTACCAAATGGGATCACTAAGATCTTTATTAGCGGCGCAAATGTAAGGCTTTTATTTGAAAATTAGGAATTTAGGTGGCAATTATGTTTGGACAACTTTAGTGCATCAAAGCTTTAAGCGTTTTAGATCAACAATTTATACACTATTAGTATTTACTTTATACAAATATCAACACATAATATTAATAATCAACAAATAATATATATATATATATTTTATATATATTAACTTTTTAGATTCTATTTGCTGCCACTCTTGAATTGGAGAATTGCAATCACAAAAAGAATCTCAATAATATATTGGCTAAAAAATTCATATTGAAGAATAATGTATACTCAATCTTTCACATTTCCAGCTGATTAGTTTACATTCCTGACAAATAGCGCAATAATTACGTTTCGTTTAATATAATAGATCCTTGAAATTGTATTCATTTGTCAATAAACTATTTTACCACATTTTCTGAACTCGTTGTATCTTTGCGCCTCTTAGATCGCGGAGTGGAGCAGTTGGTAGCTCGTTGGGCTCATAACCCAAAGGCCGCAGGTTCGAGTCCTGCCTCCGCCACTTTATCAAGGGTCAAGAGTTAATAGTCAAGAGACAAATCAATTTTCAAGAACTGTTTCATTTTGCTTGAAGAAATCAACTGAATTTCGTTTTATTGCATTCTTATTTTTTGCGAAATAAACATAGGTGTTCTTTTGTTTTAAAAATTATTTCGCATAGAACAATCTACTAAGTACTAAATTCATATTTCATCTCTTATTACTAAGAGTTTTGCTCTTAAACTGCTGATTTAGTATTTCGTAAATCAGCAATCAGCGATGGTTTGTTTTTTGTAAAAATTATTACAAAAAATCAATCTATAATTCAAAAAATAATATTTCACTAAAAAATAAAGCCTTTGAATTATTCGTTCAAAGGCCTTATTTATTTATAGTGTAAAAGTTACTACTGCTTTACAACAAATTTCTGAGAAGTAAGTCGCTTACCATCTTTCATTTTTTTAACATCCAGGCTATAAATTCCATCAGGAATATTATTTAATGAAACGGTACATTTATTTCCTCCATAATAAGATGAAGAAGAAATTGTCCTTCCGTCCAGGTTCACAATATTTATAATTACTTTTTCATCTATTAAAATACCAAAATCAACCGTGATCTGATCTTGAGCCGGATTCGGTAAAAGAGATACATTTGGTAAATTTGAAATATCGCTAACTGCAGTAACAAGACATGAAGCTAAATTATCGACTTGACCTCGTATCTCGCCAGAAGGGTAATCTTCACTATGAATATTTACATAGGCACCCTTGCTTTCCAAAGCCAATACTTCAGATGAATTTACTGGAATAATATCATCTATAAACTTATCAGGTGATCCAATTGGCAAAAGAACTCCACCATTGATTCCTTTTGCTCCTGAATGAATATGTGCAGAAGTTACTGCAGATGTTATTCCATCTTGAATAACTTCATAAATTAGGTTTTTATCACTTCTACCTATACTCATACCACATACTCCATATGCTTTAGACGAATTTGATGGTACAGATTGAGTTCCACATAAATCAAAAGCCTGACCTTTTCGAATATTTGAAATGATTTGGCCTCTAATTTCCCCACCAGGGTTAGCAGAAGTGTGAATATTATTATAAAAAGAACTATTGGTTAATAAAGCCAAATTTGTATTGTTTATAACAAAACTACCAAAGTAAAGTCCTGGTAATTGCGTAGGATTTAAGGGAAGAACAACAGGACCATTCATACCAGTTTGACCTGAATGAATATGTGCTGCTGTAGGAGCACTTGATAATCCATCATAAACAGTTAAATAAGTAAGAGTATCTAATGTAAAATTAGAAATGATAAAACCCAATCCTGTGGCATTAGAATTAACCGCAGGAACTTCTTGACTTCCATTCAATGTCGAAGAACAAAAATAAGATCCTCCATAGCCTATTTGACCTCTAATTTCTCCACCTGGATTCTTAGACGTGTGTACATTAATATAAGCTGCCCCAAGTAATAATTTTATTAAAAAATCAAGCGGTTGATCTTCTAGATTTATTTCACCTTTTAAAATGTTGCCCGACACATTCAAATCTACAAGCACTGGTCCATTTGTCTCAGAGTCTCCATCATGAATATGTGCAGAAGTTATAGGACCGCTTAGATTTGTCAACTGTACTTGATATTCAATTACATTTCTTAACAAATCAAGTTGCAATACTGCCAAGCCAACAGCTTGTGTTGCAACCGGAGGCACAGAATTGCTTCCTAACAAAAGAGAAGCGAAATTCAACTCAGCATGAGAATTTAACTGGGACCTGATTTCTCCTCCCGGATTTGCAGCAGTATGAACATTGATATACACCAGTCCTGAATTTAATAAATATAAAAGATTAGAAGGAAGGTTTATTTTTCCAAACAACTTGTTACCACTTAAATAATCTTTTAAATTTACAATTACTGGTCCATTTTCATCGGATTCAGCTACATGTAAATGACAACCTGTTATGTCCCCACTTAAACCTGTAAACAAACCATTAATCTGCGCAGTTGTAAAATCTTTGTCTATAAGTATAGTGACATAACCTTGTCCCATCGTTGATACAACCGGCACTTCTTCATCCCCGTTAAGGTACCCGGTAAACAACCAGTTCCCGGAATTCTGAGCACACAACGAGTGTATTAATAATAAGCAAACTAAAATGTTAAGTATTCTTTTCATTTTTAAAATATTTTTATGATAAAAAGCAAATATACTATACTTTCACGACCCCGATA
>JABFRV010000157.1 GCA_013140975.1 Saprospiraceae bacterium | reverse complement strand
GACGATCTCGAGCTTCTGTTCCTTTGTGAATTTTCTCCTGATTCTGGACATCTGTTAAGATTTTAAATGGTGAATTTAATACTATTTCTATCTTATCTTTATGTCCACTTTATTGAGGAAGTCTATACCTTTGAAGGAGTAAAATATTGCACAGGAAGAGTAATTAAACTATTGTCATTAAAAAATGAACAGTAAAACATTAATTGTACTTATTTTTTTCTTAGTTACGTTACAAATTCAATGCAGAAAAGAGAATGCTGATAGTAAGCAAGAGTCCTGCGTAACCGAGGAACAAATTACCTCCGATTATGATAAATTCTACATTTATTATCCTGGTCTTCAAGAAAATGGTTATGCGCGAGCAATTAAGATTAATAAAGAGTGGAAAGCTTCTGCTAATGCATATTTGTATAATAATAATTAGCAGTTAAAATTGACAACTTACTTAATAGAGAATACTAGTAGTGTTAATTATGAGGCGGAAGAATTTTCTATTGAAATAAATTTTCCAGGTACCGCATGTTATTTAGTTGGGCCAGAATTTAGTCGTGATACTGCTAAAGTATTGTATTTTACATTGAATGGAGGTGATGCAACTGAAAATGTGTATATTCCAACTTTAGAATCAAATAATAAGATTCAATTAGATACCTTTGATATTGTAAATAAAAGGGTAAGTGGGAAGTTTAGCTTAACTATGATAAAACATGAAAACTGGAAGGGTGGAAAGTGGTATAATCCTGAAGAATTGAGATTCTTTAACGGGGAGTTTAATTGTAACTTTGTAGATTAATACTAGGTGAAGTCTATTAGATAAGCCTAATTAACTAAGCATAAGTATATTTCAATGCACGAATAAAATTAAGAGAGTGAAAGCTTTCTAAATACCTTATTATAATGGTTAATTCCAAAAAAGGAAGAGTCTTTTTTGCAGAAATGTTTATAAATTGCATACATTTGAAGGAGTTAATCCTTGTAGTGGACGAGTAATTAAAATATTGTCATTAAAAAATGAACAGTAAAGCAATAATAGTTCTTATTATTTCTATGTGTGCTTTGCTGATTCAATGCAGAAAAGAGAATGCTGATAGTAAGCAAGAGTCCTGCGTAACCGAGGAACAAATAACTTCCGATTATGATAAATTCTATATTTATTACCCGGGCCTTCAAGAAAATGGTTATGCGCGAGCAATCAAGATTAATAAAGAGTGGAATGCTTCTGCAATCGCAGGTATTTATAATAATAAATTACAAGTGAGTCTAACTACTTATTTAGTGGAGAATAATAATGATCTAAATTATAAAGCAGAATTATTTATCTTTGAAATAAATAATGCAAAAACGAAATGCTATTTTGTTGGAAGTGAAAATATTCTTGACACTGTAAAGGTACTGTGCTTAGCCGTGAATGGAGACGCTATTCAAAATGCTTATGTACCTAATCAGGAAATAAAGAATCAATTTCAGATAGATGCCTTTGATATTGTAAATAAAAGAGTAAGTGGAAAGTTTAACTTGACGATGAAGAAAGATAGATTATATCAAGGTGGTCCATGGTACAATCCAGATGAATTGAGATTCTTTAACGGAGAGTTTCATTGTAACATAGTAGATTAATACTAGTTGAATTCTATTAGATAAGGCCTAATTAACTAAGCATAAATATATTTCAATACACGAATAAAATTAAGAGAGTGAAAGCTTTCTTAAAACCCTATTATCGTAGCTAATGCCAAAAAGGAAGGGACATTTTTCAGTAATGTTTATAAATTACTTACATTTGAAGGAGTTAATCCTTGTAGTGGACGAGTAATTAAAATATTGTCATTAAAAAATGAACAGTAAAGCAATAATAGTTCTTATTATTTCTATGTGTGCTTTGCTGATTCAATGCAGAAAAGAGAATGCTGATAGTAAGCAAGAGTCCTGCGTAACCGAGGAACAAATAACTTCCGATTTCGATAAATTCTACATTTATTATCCTGGTCCACAAAAAAACGGATATGCAAAAGCAATAAAAATAAATAAGGAATGGAAAGCATCTGCAATAATATGGAATGGTATTTTGACAATAAAATTTGAGACCTTTACAACTGAGGAAGAAGAAAATAGAGGGTTTGAATCAGAAATTGTTTACATAAATGTATTAACACCTAAAATTGGTTGCACTGAATTAGGAAATAGAAAAGCAGAAGTAATTTCAGAAATATTTTTTACTGCAGTTAAAGGAGATACTAACCAAAATATTTATATTGCAGATACATTGAAAAGCAACAAACTATATATAGATACATTGGATTTTGTAAATAATCGAATTTCTGGAAAATTTATGTTTTCAGCTAAGAAAGCTTCATATTCTTTAGGTGGTCCTTGGTATAATCTAGATGAATTACGGTTCTTTAACGGAGAGTTTCATAGTAACATAATCGATTAATCTTGAGAGGTTTTTAGGTAAGCCTAACTGGTGTTGAACTCTCCCAAATTTTGAGGTGGAAGCAAAAAGAGTGAAATGCAATCAATTAGGTTCAAATCGTGGAATTCAGTTAAATCCTAAGAACAGTCGTAATATGGATGCAATGAGGAATAAGTCTATCTATTGTTTTAAGTTAACATAGCATATTAAATAATTGATTATCAACATATAAAATATAATATTTTATCTTTATATAAGACTAGACTTATTTTTCAGGGTAAACCCTGATTTTTCAAAATAAATACAAAAAAGTTTGGAGGCAGTGAATTGATGAATTATCTTTGTTCGGTATTCTTCCCTTTGTCTTTAGATCTTGTCTGATCTAATGCCTCAATCACATTGCCTGAAATGAGCAATTGTGAGTTTCAGGATTTTTTAGAATTTTTTTATCAGAAAACTATAAAATCTAAATTGTATGAGGCTTTTTCAATTAACAACCAGAATTTTGATGGCGGCAATGGCTGGCCTACTATTCTTTACCTCCTGTGTTAAGAATGAAAACATTAACTACAGTGAATCAAAAACTCAACAACTCAAGAATCTTACGAACGATTTAGCAGTTCAATGGATGAATTTAAGTATGACTTTGACAAAGGAGACTCCCGGATTTACTTCTCCGGTAGCTGCCAGGTCCTATGCTTATATAAGTCTGGCCATGTACGAATTAATAGTACCTGGTATGAGCAATTATAGAAGTATGCAAGGGGTGCTTCAGGGATTTGACAAAGGGTCAATGAAAAATCCTAACTCCTATGGAGAAATATCATGGGAAGCTTCATTAAATGAATGCATGTACCAATTGTTTCAAAAAATGTACATTAACACTACTCCTCAAGCAAAAGCAGAAATTGACAATTTGTATAATAAGCTTCAGTCAGGCTTGTTAGAACAATATGGTGCTGATGTTTTAAACAATTCTAAAAATTATGGAGCAGATAAGGCTCACGCTATTTTTAATTATTCTGTTTCTGACGGTCAATCTGAAGCATATCTGAATAATTACATAAGCAGCATAACTACTCCGAATCGTGAAGGAATTTGGTCTCCTTCGGTTAATTCTAATAAAAATCCTCTTCAACCGAAATGGGGTGATGTAAGAACTTTCGTAAAACATAGTTCAGAGGAAATGCAGATGGTATCACCTCCTGAGTTTAGTGATGAAAAAACATCTAGTTTTTATTCTTACGCATTGGAAGTAAGAAACAGAGCAGAGAATCTTAACTACTCAGATGAAATTATGGTTAAGTACTGGAATGATGATAACGAAGGAGATATTACGCCTTCAGGTCACATGCTTGCTATCTTATGTCAGAATCTTCAGATAGAAAATAAGGATCTTGGTTTTGCTGTTTTTGCAATGATGCGATTAGCAACAGTTATGCATGATGCAACAGTTGCCGCTTGGAAAACCAAGTACACGTATTACACAATGAGACCGGAAACATACATAAGACAATATATTGATAATGAGTTTTTATCGCTAAGCAATGCTTCTTCAACACCTGAATATTCTTCAGGACAGGCAGCAGTAGCTGCAGCAGCAGCAGAAGTATTGGGTAGCCTGTTTGGTTATAATTATGCATTTACAGACAGAACTTATGAATATCGTAAAGATATTGACGGATCTCCAAGAGCCTATCAATCCTATCAGG
Source organism: Saprospiraceae bacterium (assembly GCA_013140975.1). GTDB lineage: Bacteria > Bacteroidota > Bacteroidia > Chitinophagales > Saprospiraceae > Vicinibacter. The sequence goes on along the minus strand of JABFRV010000157.1, from coordinate 9,002 downwards.
ATATGGCAGAGGAGGTATTGAATTCCAATTTATTGGGAGGAATTCACTATCGCTTCAGTCTTGAAGCCGGACAGAAACAAGGCATCGAAATAGCTAAGAATTACAACGCTATCAGATGATTTAAATAGGGTAAGTTTTCATGAAATGCGTCCCCGTTGTTGAGATAACAGCGGGGATTTTTTTTTGGAATAACTAAGATTATTTAAAACTGCCAGTTATTACATGAGATTAAATCGAGATAATTAATATAATCCATTTCTTGAAACATTAGTTTATATTGTTCTATAACTAATTGATAATTATATATATATATATATATATATATAATATTTATGTATTGAAAAATATACAAGCTAACAATTTCTAGTAATAAATTAGTAGAATATTTCAAACTTTAAAAAATTGCAATGAAACATTTTAAAGAAGAATTTCAATTAACTACAAAAGAAACATGCAATATGTTTATTGATAAGCAGAGCAAGCTGAAATTATGCTTAAATACTGAACTTGCTTTCTACAAGATTACCAATTTCATTGTTAAGAAGTGCGTTGCTCTATTGATCTTCACTTTATCAACTGAAATAATTCACTCTCAATCTCAGCAACTATTTAGTATTAAGAGCATGAATGACTTAAATACTCAACAAGTTCAATTGGTAAATGATATTCTTAGTAAAAGCAGCTACTCTTACTATTACATTGTGGAATTTAATAACAACTTAGTCATGACACACATACCTTTACAATTTAGTATTCCTAATATTGACCCTGATTATTCTAATATTGAATTTAAAACAAGAAGACAAAATATTGAAACAAGTAATAGAAATATGTTTTATGGTACAGTAGATAGTGATTCAGAATGTGTATGAAGAGAGGGCGACATAATAATTGGGCAAAATGAATCTGGGTCTTATGGCCATATTTCTTTGGAAGGAAAATGGTATGTGATTTATGGCTTAGGTACATTCAGTTTTATTGGCTTGCAAACTCCAATTATTGATCCAAATTTTTTAGAATGTGGTACTTCAAATTCACCACCATCTCAAATAAAACGTAAGAATCTCATTGGTAAGTCTGAAGACATAAAGATGAGTCATATGATAATGCCAGGAAGTCCATGTGAAATATCAATACTATTTCTCTTTACTGCAAAAAGCGGCAAATTTGGAAATGATGATAGACAAGATTGCAAAAGAATTGTTGATGAAATTAATATAATTTTAGCCAATAGTGAAATTGACAATGTAAAAGTTGCATTCGCTGGAATTGAAGAAATTCCATCTAATGAATATACTGAGCCAAGTTCAGTAAATCTTAATCATGTTGTTGATTGGGCATTATCAAGCAGTTGGGTTCAAAGTAAGAGAGGATTTTATGCAGCTGATATAGTAATGATTATGAGTGAAGTAGATGATAATTCGTTTGCTGGTGTTTCGAATGGTCAACAAGGTAATCCTAATCCAACAAAAGAAGCAGGTATAATTGCACTTGACAGATCAAGTAATGGATTTGGTAATTATACACCAGCTCATGAATTAGGTCACTCCATAGGTTGCCGACATCAGACTTGTAATGTAGATCCTTATACATGTGATAATAATGATCCATATATTCACCCTCATACATTTGGAGTTAGAAAATGTTGGTTATGTTCTTGGAAGAATAAGATGACTTTAATGCATCCGCATACTAATACAACAATATTAAATGAAATAAAGCGAATCGGTTACTTTTCTAACCCAGATGTACACTTGGAGGGAACAAATGACCCTGCTACAGGAATTGTAGATCAAAGAGACAATTCGAGGTGGATTAAAGATGTTGCTTGTAAAATTGCAAATTTCGAAAACGGCTTGGCTCATCTTTCAACATCAATTTCAGGGAAGTCAAGTATATGTTACCTCTATACTACTGACCTGCAAGTAAAAGTTACTGGGTCTAATAATTATACAGTTCAATATTGGGAGGAAATTTACAATGGTGCTTCAAAAATATTTCCAGGGAACAATCTAAGTCATACCTTCAACCAAGCACCAGATAATTATCTTCCTGGGTCTTCCGTTCAAGTACAAGTAAATGTTCTAATTGATAATGCTTACACTTTCCTAAGTAAATTCACGATTTCAATAAAAGGCAACTGCCAGCTTGGAGATCCTGGTAATGGGAATTTAAAAAAAATGGATAAAATGCAGGCAAATGCTTCACTTCCTATACAAGATCTAATTAATGAGGTAATTCGGGATAAAGAAGAAGTTGGTATAACGATTTATAATCTATCCATGCAACAGATAATTCAAGAAGAGAAGTTAAAAGACTCAAAGGAAGTCTATGAAGTTATCTCTTTGCTTCCCAGAGGTATCTATATTTGTATTATAAAATCCAGTAACAGTCATTATGCCAGGAAAATATTTATACCTTAGAATATATTTACTACTAATTAGTCTGATTCATTTGACTTGTTCAAAGCAGGAATGTGATCCTTATGTTAATATCTCATTTGAAAGAAATGGAGAACGAATTGAGCTACACAATGTGAATCATGGAATTAGTATATTTTATGATAGTACAGAAATTAAATCCGGCTTTTTCGTGCATTATCCGAGATTTAAAAACATTTTTTTAGAAGAGGCGATTAATTTAATCATCACTCAAAATAAAAATAAGCAATTTCTTACATATAAAAGAACTACTTTTGGTTCATCAGCATCTCTAACAACTTGGGAAGGCGGAGATGTCTTTTTACATCAATACATGTTGTCAGAGCCAATTGAGGAAAATTATGCAATCGTTCAAAAGTTTGATACTGTCGCACGTACTGTTGAATTTACCTTTCAAGCAACTTTCATAGATGACACTGCTGCTATCTACAATAGAGTTTCACTACCTAAACCTCCACATGATACAGTAAGATTGACCAATGGTAAGGTGTTTATTCAGTATTGAATATGAAATTCTAAATAATGTAATTGTGCAATATGATAAACGATTTCTTGTTGCACTATTTTTATAAGATTATTTCTAATCTTTTTTCTGAGAATTAAGAATGCGGATCTTATTCATAGCTTTCTTCAACAACTCTTCATCGACAATCTCCTGATCAACAATTCTAGAATTTCGCAATGCTGCATGAATACGAGTGACTCCGGTTTCTTGAATTAATTGGTGAATATGTTCCGGCTTGATAGAGCCACCTAGCATAATTTCAATCGTGTTCTCTGATACTTGAACAAGCTTTTTTAAATTTTCAACTCCTTCTATTGCTGTAAGTTTTCCTCCTGAAGTTAGTACGCGATGGATGCGAAATTTTTTAAGTGTTTCTAAAGAAGAGAATAAATCTTGCGTAATATCAACTGCTTTGTGAAAGCAGAGCTTTGCGCTTCTTGAGTTAGTACAAATTTCTTGTAGAAATTCTTCATCAATTGTATTGTCAGTATTTAATGCGCCAAAAACAATTGTATCAACACCGGATTCTATGAGATATGGTATTTCATCAAGCATAATTTTTTTCTCTACATCAGAATAATAAAAACTACCTGGGCGAGCTCTTATCAATACAGCTATACTTCCTTTAAAAATTTCGCATGCTGCTCTGACAAATCCAATACTTGGTGTTACACCGCCTTCTTTTAGATTAGTACACAATTCAATTCCTTCAACTTTATATCTCTGTGCAAAAATGACAGATTGAATATCTGAACAGCAGAGTTCGAAGGAAGTCAAATTTTATGGTTTACAGTTTAAAGGTTGACAGGTTGACAGGTTGACAGGTTGACAAGTTGACGGGTTGACGGGTTGACGGGTTGACGGGTTGACGGGTTGAAATTTGAACTTCAGAAAATTGCATGAAGTTGTACTACTCTTATTAAAAAATAACTTATGAGATTATTTATTTAAATTCTTAAAATTTCAATTGAATTACCCTTTTCCGTCCAGGAACCTCATATTGGCTTCTTTCCAATCTATGACACTGAAAAAAGCGGAGATATAGTCAGCTCTACGATTTTGATACAATAAGTAGTATGCATGTTCCCATACATCCAATCCAATTACTGGAAATCCTCCACCTGCAGTAATAGGCATTAAAGGATTATCTTGATTAGGAGTAGAAACAATTTCCAGCTTTCCGCCAGGGTGAACTGTAAGCCATGCCCAACCAGAACCGAAGCGAGTCATTGCAGCTGCAGCAAATTTTTCTTTGAAAGTGTCGAAATTTCCAAAAGTAGAATTTATAGCCTCTCCAAGCTCACCTACAGGAAGTCCACCTCCATTTGGAGAAATTATCTCCCAGAAAAGATTATGATTATAATATCCGCCTCCATTATTTCGAAGAGGCATGTTATTCATATCTAAATTCTTTAGAATATTTTCAATGCTCTGATTATCAAGCGGAGTATCCTTAATCGCATTGTTTAAATTCAATGTATAGGCAGCATGGTGCTTTCCATGATGAATTTCCATTGTCCTTTGGTCAATGTGGGGTTCGAGAGAATTGGTAGGATATTTTAGTTCAGGTAAGGTAAAAGGCATATTCTTTTATTTTGAAACAATAACAGCTCTGAAGAATCAAAGTTTTGCCAGAAAGGTAAAAAGAATCAGTTAGAATTAACATTTTATAAAATTATCCAAAAACAGATTGATGTAATTTTGCCCATCACATTAGTTGAAAAATCAAATGGATAAAATAGTATTGATTTGTCTTGTTTCTTTATTCACAAGTATAATCTCCTGTAAGAAAGAAAAAACAGTTTATGGAGATTATGAGATGACACGTTTTACGTCCCGACATTTTAAGGTCCCATTTCCAGATGGTGTATATAAACCACAGGAAATGAAGCCATTAGATATGCTTGAAATGATTATATATAAAGAAAAAAGTAATATGGAGATTAATTATCCATTAAAGGATTTTCATGGAAATGAAATTACTAAAGATTCTGTTTATCGATTAAATTACCCCTATTTTGTACAATTATATTCTAATGAAAGCGGAAAAGTGGCCATGGGGGTTGTATTTCCGGTAACGAAAGACTTTCAAAACGCTATCCTTAATTGGAAATAAAAATATAAACGAATGAAAAACAATGTAATTTATATATTTATTGTATTTATATATATAGTATCCTGTAATACAAATAATTCGACTCCTCAATTAGAGGATAGATTCATTATGCCTTCAATACCCGGCGATTATGAGCCAAAGGGTTTAAGAAAAGTAAGTATAATGGAAATGAAGAAAATTGGTGAAACTACTGGAATTCCACCCGGAATAGTTTTTAAGGACGTCAAAGGAAACACTGTCTCTTCAGATTATTATTCCAGTGGTCATGAGCCAAAGTACGTTCAATTTTATGCCAATTCAACAGGTCAGGTAGAAGAGGGAGTTGTTCATGAAATGACTCCTGAATTGAAAGCTATGATGATGCTTATGAGGCTTGCAACTATGCCTGTCCGTGAGTAAATGCTTTACTCAAGACTTAACAAAAGTTTAAACGGGATTTATCTTCAGATTGGTTAATTTTGCAACCCAATTCTGAGATTCTTATGCATTTTAAAGGTCCAATCTTACTATTCTCTAAAATAATTCTTGGTTTTATTTTTATTGTTTCTTGTAAGAAATCTGATGATAGCTCGTCTGGAGGTCAATTATTTACTTTAATTCCATCTTCAGAATCAAATATTCAATTCAACAATATTATTACAGAAACTCCAAAGGAACATATTTACACTTTTAATTATATCTATAATGGTGCTGGTGTGGCCATTGCAGATTTTGATAATGATGGATTGCAAGACATTTATTTTACAGGCAATCAGGTAAAAGATAAATTATACAAAAATAAAGGGGATTTGAAATTTGATGATGTTTCCTCAACATCAGGTATAGAACAATATGGAGGTTGGCATAATGCTGTTATTACAATTGATATTAATAACGATGGGCTGTTAGACTTATACATTTGTAGAGGAGGGTATTATAACATTCCTGAAGAAAACAGTAACCTGATGTTGGTCAATCAAGGAAATATGAAGTTCGTTGATGAAGCAGCAAAGTATGGTATAGCAGACATAGGTTACTCCACTACTGCAACATTCATCGACTATGACAAAGATGGAGATATGGATTTGTATGTCGACAACAGACCTGAAAGATGGGGAATTCAGGAAGATAGTATTATGGCTGTTAAGGAAAGACTTGAAAAAGGCATTGAGGATCCATTAGTCACAGATCATTTTTATAAAAACAATGGGAATGGAACTTTTACGAACATAACAAGAAAAGCAGGTTTCTTTCCTAATTATGGTTATGGTTTAGGTGTAATTGCCGGTGATATCAATAAAGATGGTGTAGATGATATATATGTTGCAAATGATTTTATTGAGAATGATTATTTCTATATAAATTATGGAGACAGCACCTTTAAACAGATGTCGAAACAACTAACCAATCATGTGCCTTATTATTCTATGGGTGTAGATTTCGGTGATCTTAATAATGATACCAAAGAAGAAATTCTAACCGTTGAAATGCGACCAGATGATTATAAAAGGTCAAAAACAACTATGCCTGCAATGCAACCTGAATACTTTGCATATTTAAAAGATCTTGGATTTCACGATCAGTATATGCACAATGCATTACAATTTAATTATGGAAATGGTTTTTTTGGTGATATTTCACAATATGCTGGCGTTGATAAAACAGACTGGTCATGGGCGGCATTAATAAGTGATTTTGATAATGACGGACTAAAAGATATATTTATCTCGAATGGATATCGTCGTGACGTTTATGATAGAGATACCAATAAAAAAATGCGCGAACTTCTAGCAAGAAAAAACAATATTATTGATAGTGTTGAACAAGCACTAGGAATTCTTCCTTCCGTAAAATTGATCAATTATATTTTTAAGAATCAAGGTGACCTGACATTTAAAAAGAAAATGAATGAATGGGGTTTGGATCAGGTAAGTTTTTCCAATGGTAGCGCTGTCGGAGATCTTGACAATGATGGAGATCTGGATCTTGTTGTAAATAATATTGATGATCCTGCTTTTGTGTATCGCAATAATATCAATGACAATCAGAATTATCTACGCGTAAAATGTGCAAATGCACCGAATAATAAATTTGGACTAGGAACGAAAGTTACAATTCAATATAATCAGAATCAAAACCAACAATATGTCCAGATTCGTACAGCAAGAGGTTACCTTTCTTCATGCGAACCCATTGCTCACTTTGGACTTGGCAAACAAGATAAGATCGATAAAATTATTATTGAGTGGAATGATAAAACATTATTAGAGTTAGATAATATCAAAGTGAATCAGCTCATTGAAGCTGACTATAATAAAGGTGTTAAAAAAGATGTACACCCACCAAAGTTTAAGGAAGTTTTTAAAGAGAATACTCTGAATTCAATTTTTCCACCTTTTTATCATCGAGAGAATGAATTTGATGATTATAAAGAACAGAAACTTTTGCCTTACGCAATGAGTAAGATAGGTCCATTTATATCTGTTGGAGATGTAAATAAAGATGGATTGGAAGATTTTTATATTGGTGGTGCACATGATAACCCGGCTTGTTTATATATGCAAAACGATAGTGGAAATTTTCATCTGAAAAAAAATCCAATATTTGAAAAAGATAAGGACTATGAAGATATGCAATCAGTTTTCTTTGATGCTGATAATGACGGCGATCTTGATCTTTACGTAGTATCGGGTGGTACTGAATATGATGAAAAGAGACCTATTTATCAGGATAGACTTTATATTAACAACGGACAGGGTCTGTTTACAAAAGATATAAGTAGCCTTCCTCAAATTCGATCTAGTGGATGCAATGTTTTAGCTGCTGATTTTGATCAAGATGGTGACATAGATATTTTTAGAGGAGGAAGAGTGATTCCGGGGAAGTATCCATATAGTCCCAAATCTTACATGTTATACAACAATGGAAATGGAACGTTTAAGGACGTAACAGATGAAATTTCATCGGATATCCGAAATATGGGTATGGTAACAACATCAGTTTGGGTAGATATAAATGGTGATAAAAACAATGAATTAATTGTTACCGGTGAGTGGATGCCTTTAACTGTATTTGAATATTCAAATGCGAAATTTATTAAAGCACCTCCTGAAAAATTCGGATTTCAAAATACAGAAGGTTGGTGGAACAAATTACTTGCAGTTGATTATGATCATGATGGAGATATTGATCTAATTGGTGGAAACATTGGATTAAATTATAAGTTTCATGCAAGTACTGAAAAACCATTTATGGTTTATTGTAATGATTTTGACAATAATGGAAGTTATGATATTGTTTTGGCAAAATATAATGGAAAAACTCAGGTACCGATCAGAGGAAGACAATGTTCTTCAGAACAGGTTCCAGGAATTGCTAACAAATTTCCAGACTTTAATTCCTTCGCAAATGCAACTTTAGATGATATTTATGGTAAGGGATTGGAAACAGGTTTGAAGTATGAAGCTAAACTATTTGCTAATACAATTTTCCAGAATAACGGAGGTAAATTTAAAGCAATGGATATGATTCCTTTAGCGCAGTTTTCTTGCATTCAGTCAATGATTGCAGATGATTTTACGAATGATGGAATCGATGATTTTTGTATTGCAGGTAATTTATTTAATGCAGAAATTGAAACGACAAGAGCGGATGCATCAGTAGGTTTATTTTTTAAAGGATCTAAAGAAAATATGATGGCACTTCCATATGGCCCTGCAAATTCCGGATTTTTTGTTCCTTATGATGTTAAAGATATTAAAGCCATTAATGTTAAAGGGAAAAAATGTATTCTTGCCGGAATTAATAGTAATGCATTATATTTTTTCAGAAACATTTACTAAGAAAGTCGTTAACGAAAAATTTATTATTATGAATTCGAGATTTAAAAAAATAAATTTAATATTTTTACTATTCTTTTTTGTACTTGCGATTTTTAATTGTAAAGATGGAATGAATTCTG
>JABFRV010000040.1 GCA_013140975.1 Saprospiraceae bacterium | reverse complement strand
CTAAAATATTCTTTATAGTAATTATTAAGTTCTTCAATAGAAAGATCTCTAATTTCTCCATCACAATTAAGAACTAATTTTTCTGATTCTGATAAACCTATATTGCTTTTCTCTTCTTTCTCAAACCTATTATATTTTGAGTTTAGGCTTAAACTTCCATTAGCATCATTAATTTCCGATGAAAATTCTGTTTTTTGCTGGTCAAAAGCACATGAAGTTAGTAAGATTAATAAACTAAAGCCAAGAATAATTAAATTTTTCATAAAAATAAATTTTAAAAGTTATAAATAAATAATTAAATAATGATGCAAATGTCTGGCACTTCATTTGAATATAAAATAGTAAAATACTCCTATTTATTTTTGAAACTTTAAAAATTAAGCCATTTGCATTATAATAATAAGTTACTATGCTTATATTTCATGATCATTTTTTAAGTTTTATCTAATTAAAAGTAGTACAAAAGGATTAGGAATACTGTAATTTATTTATTAAATCAATTGCTTTGAGTTCGTTTATCTATATTAAAATAATTTGAATTTCTATTTTGGATAATAATTCCCAATTTTTAATAGATTAAAAATTACTTCTTAATTTAGCTTGTAGCTTAAGTACGCAATGTTAATTAACAATTATAAGGTTATATGATAGTATATGCTTTCCACTAATAGTGTATTAATGAAAAATGAGCTTCTATTTCAAAAATAGAAGCTCATTTCAAAATATTAAATGATTCGATTTCTTATTTAATATTTCTTCTTATTACTGATCAATATCTTTTCAATTACTCTTGTTTTATCATCTTCTTTGTTTCTACAGTTTTGCCATCAATTACTAAAGAATATGTATAATGACCACTTGACAAATCATGAGCATATACATTTAAGCCTCCTTTACCTGATTCAGATATTTCGACCACCTTAATGACTTGCCCATAAGAATTATTAAAAACAATTTGTGCATTAAAAAAGGATTCAGGAATCTGATAAGAAATAAAAGTCGATTCAGCAAATGGATTAGGAACATTTTGATTAAGCACTACGGTATTTTCCGATATTTTCACATCAATAATCCCTTTGGATCCTTCCATGATGCTGGACTTCTTAAGGTGATTTTCTCCACAACAATTATTAACTATTTCTTCAAGTGCATTAATTCTTTCATTCTGTTCCTGAAGACCTTTTACAAGTACAGCAATTAGAGCATCATAATTTATTGCTTTGTATTTGGTGCTATTTTCAGTTACATTACCATTTTGATCTATTGAAGCTGGTCCTTGAATCTCCGTAACTACATCAGGCAACACTCGTTCAAGCTCCTGTGAGATAAATCCATACTGGTGCTTGTCCGTTAAAGCAAATCCGCTATTCACTCTTGAATCAAAATCATAAGTTCGAGGTTGTAAAGCATTAATAATTTCCATACCGTTCTGTAGATCTTCAATATTCGTTTTTAAAGAAGAATCCGAAATCACCAATGCAGGACCTCCAGATAATGTTTGCCCTGCAAAATAACCTGCGAAGTGACTACTACAAAAACCAACTGTACTATTCACTTGACCATATACTCCAACATTATTTCCAGTACAAGAATTTGCATTCGCAGTGCCCCATAATCCAATCTTACTAGATGTTGAATTTGAACCCGAAACCCAACCGGTTGCACCTATTGATATTTGATTATTACTTGTAGTACTATGTGCTCCTATGCCGATAACCGAAGTTGTAGAATTGGTAGTATTCAAGGAACCAATATTTATTCCCGTTGAAGTTCCAGTTGCTTGAGCTCTTACTGCTACATTTATTAATCCTGTACTATTTGCCAATACATCAAGTTTTGTTCCTGGAGTCGTTGTTCCAATACCTACATTAGTTCCATTATCAAAAACCTGACTACATACTAAATTTGGACTTCCAGTAGTTTGAACCTTTGGTATGAAATTAGCAGTTGTACAAATGCTAACTACATTACCAACTACTGGAGGCAAGGTTATTCCACTATTAAATACATAGCCAGAATTATTTATTACCATTACCTTTCCGGTTCCTGATTCAAGAGATTCGAATCTTACATCTGAAAATCCTGCAGCAGTATTATTACCAGTACAGTTGACATGCAAGAAGGCAGTTGGGTCTTGGAATCCACTTGCGATGGTATTAATTCCAACTTCACCTTTATTGTCAATCTTCATTCTTTCAAGTGAATTTCCATTTAACCAATTGGTTCCAAAAATAATATCAGCATCTGATGTATTCTCAATTACAAAATCATTAACGGCGGATAAATTAGTAAAATCATTCGGAGAAGTAGCCAATCCAATTTTTGGACCAGAATTAGGCCAGGTCGAGGGCAACGTTTCAGTCGCATAAAATTTTATTGATGGAGCTTTTCCTGTAACATCAATATGTCTATCTTTTTCTGTTCTGTGAACTTGTAACTTTCCATTAGGAAGAAATCCAGAACTTGTTCCCATACCCCAACTTCCAAACCTATCCATGATTCCACGATAGACTCCACTGGTATACAATCTGACATCCGCAGCTGCAGTATTAGGCGGTGTCAGTGTTCCAAAAATATTATTGTTTCCAATGATATTGTTACCAGTAACTTTCCAATAACAAGTATCACTACAACAATCTTTTGCAATAACTGTAATGCTTGCAACATTACTTCTTCTAGTACAAATTCCAGGTACTGGCGGTGGACAATTGTTATAATTAGCAGTAACGCTGATTATTTGTTCTTTATCGCAGTTTGGAATTACAGTAATCGTATTGCCAACAATTCCACTTGGTGACCATGTGTACACAGACCCAGCTGGACCACCTGATGCTGAAAATGTTACAGGTACACCATTTTGAAATGGACCAGAAGCAGTAATAACAGGTGTAAATACAGCAATTGATATATCTTCAATATGAACATTATCAACATTAACAGCATACTGAGTTGCACCATCATCCTGTAATAAAAATGGGTAAATCCATAGTTGAGTATGGTTTATTGTTGGAGTATAGCTAACACTAAAATTAGTCATAACTGGATTTGTAACAGGGTTCGATTGAATTAAATTTCCAGTTCCAAATCCAGGTATACCTATATTAAAGTTCTGAACTAATGCAGAATGTGACCGAATTTGAAGAGCACCATTTGGATTTGTACCTGAATAGGCAGCACTATAACATATATTATAGGTCCTACCTGCAACGAAATTATAACAACTAAATATGCCCTCTCCATTACCTCCATATGACCACATCCAAACCGTTCCACCTCCGCAAGAAGGCGAACCATGTGAGACCCACCAATTCGCAACATTTGCTCCTTGATTCATATCCCCAAGAGCAGGGACTGCCACTAATCCACCATTCTGAATGCAATTGGGTGGATTAACACATAACTGTTGACTTACTGCTTGTGTTATTAAAAAACAAGATGTTAAAAAATAAATACTAAATAAAAAAATCTTTTTCATAATTCTTATAACTAAAATTATTAAAAATAAAATCATCTACCTCGCTCCAATTATCTTTAGAAAGGCGAGCTGTCGAAAATTATTGAGCCCTTCATAATTTGAATTACTGATTGAATAATACAAACCAATAATTCTAAATAACGAGACAAAGATTTTACGAAAATAAATAATTGACAATAGGATTTATGCATAATATAATAATGCGACAATTAAATCCTAATTCATTTGCATTATGATTTTCAAATAAAAATAATTAATCCGAACTAAATCCGAAAGATCTATTGGACATGCAATATTTTACAATATTGAGCATGAATATTGAAATAAAATACTAATACTTACTAATCTCAATAAAAGCTTTTCATAGTACTATTTCATTATAATTCTAAGAAATTAAAAATTCATTGAACTAATTCTTTTTAGTTAAAGGTACTTTTAAATTAATTTCACAAATTCAAGTTCTCACCTCAACTCTAATATGATTCAATAATCTCTGATTTACTGTAATTCGAAATAATATTTCATATTTAGCGATAAAGTTATTCCATAAAAGTATTGACAGAAATTGCTCACTTGAATTTCTTAAATTATAGAAAAGTTAATAATAATTAGCACTAATAAATTAAAAATAATTCCACCGAAAAATATATAGTACTAAAGTAC
>JABFRV010000093.1 GCA_013140975.1 Saprospiraceae bacterium | reverse complement strand
GAATTGAAAGAAGCATTTTCTTATGCGATGTATATTTTCTTTAAAAATGGGGAAGATTGGTTAGAAATCGACGATGTTAAGAATCGATTGAAGTAACTGATTATGAATGAGTTATTTGATTTTGGTACAACCAAATATATAGTTACCTAAACAAATTCGATTTCGAAGGCGGAATTAAAAGCGTTATTTATTGTTTTAAAAGTATCTGAAATAGCATATGGTTCCATATTCAATACATTGTAGCGCATTCTGATTAATGTACTTAGAAATTCAACGAACATTAATAAAGTTAAAACGAAGAAGGAAGCTATTATCGCTTTCCATCTAAAAGGAAGAATCACAAATGATGCTAGCCAAAGACTTAGAAGTAGGGTAATAGGTAAAATAAAAAAACTCCAGTATGAAAAACTGAAATGCTGCAGCTCCAGATTGGATCCAGTGGAGTTGGGCTGAGCCTGCTGTAATTCCTGAATGAGTTTTTTGGAATTGACAAAATTAATGACTGTGTCATCACCTTTTTTTACGGGGCCCATTCCTTTGAGCTGGAAGGTCGCAGTAGAAATTTTACAAGTGATTGGCTTATTATTGGTAGGCTGGGCAAACATTCTAACGTTGTCAAAATAATCTGAAAGGTTTTCATTAAACCATTCATGAAACTGACGCACGATCATTTTACCAAGATTGGATTTATGATATGCTGCATACGTCAGAAAGTAGCAGAGCGTAAAGATCAATATAAAAAAAAGTAATTTTCGAATACTCACAATTCTAAGTATTTTCCTTCTTTATCCAATAAACAAAATAAACAAGAGTAATCATAATAAACAGAGCCTGCCAGAATTGAATATGAAAAAATTCAAACCAATCCGGTGCGAGCACTCCCAGAAAAAACAAGGTAATAAGTCGCAATACATTGGCTGAAAAAAGAAGTAAAAGTCCGATTCCAATCCCTTTAAGTTTCATTGACCAGTTTTGAAAAGGAAACATACCAATACCAACAAGCAACATAACGGCAGGTGCAACCGCATCACAGCCTTTGGATACGGACATAGTGAATTTATCATTGCTTAAGTTCGTTCCATCAGCTGAAGTACCCATATTTATCAGATTGAGAAAAAAGGAACTAATACGAGCATATAAGGAATTGACGGGTGTGCCAATCATCTGGTCGTAAGTTCCGGTTGAAGAAAACACGAAGAATCCTACTACAATAGCAATAAATAAAATCCAGAATTTTACCATATTCAAATTTAGAATGTAAAAATAATCAATTCTCTTTTTAATTCAAGCTAATCAAGGTACAGTACCAAACTTATATTGGTTAGAAGTCTTTAAAGCTGAAAACAAAAAGGGGGCAACTTCTTTACGAAATTACCCCCTTAATATAATTTAAACTATAAACTAATTTATTCTTCTTCTTTTGTATAAATTTTTATGTACAGAAAAGTATATCCTATGATAAGAGAAGAAACGAAGCTTCCCGGAATATCATAAGGAGTCAATTCATATTCAAAAAGCAAAACACATACCAAAAAGATTAGGCTGATTACTAAGAATGCATAAAAACAATACTGCAGAAATAATGCAAAATTATCCTTAACAACTTCTACGTATTGATTATTATTCATTAATTCTTACTTGTGTTATTCATCGCCAGTGCATTTCTTCTTTGAACGATGATAATGCTACTGATGGATATGATTAATAAACCTAAGATAATAAGACCCCATTGGCCGAGGGTGGGCACTACAGTTTGACCAATTAAAAAGTTTCCACCAAAATATCCTATTCTACCACTATTATTAGTTGGAAATACTAGTGTGCTAGAAGATGTAAATCTATCGTCTAAATAAGTGACTTGAGGTGCAGTTGTTGTTGGACATGCACCACCGCAATAACCATATAAATCCCCTGTTGCATTAATATGAAGAGCCGCTATTCTATATATTGATCCTGCAGTAACAGCAACAGGTGCAATACTAACGTATCTAAAATTATTAATAAGTGTTGCCCCTGTACCTGCAGGAACAGTAGCAGAAGCCAATAATACTCCCGCGTCAGTGTACAATCCTACAGGCATTGCTGCATTTAAACCATTTCCACCATTATCATCGAATACTCCCAAAGAGGTAATTACACTTGTAGTATTTACTTGAAATCTCCAGCCTAATGACCAGTTACCGTTACTGAATTCTATATCTGGTGTAACGTCAAGTCCTGGAACTTGTGCTTCTGAACTTGATAAAGTTAAGTATAAGAATATGAATACTAAATATATTTTTTTCATAAATTGGAATTTAAAGCTTGATTAATAATTTTATTTACTTTACAGAGATTTGTACTACCGGATTAATAAATCTATGCAATAATGGTAAGCAGCAAGAATTAGGTTTAATTTGATCTTGGCAATTCATTTCTATGCTAGAATTAGCTTGAACGAAAATTGGAGCAGAGATGTTTTGGGTATTAGTAGCATCTCTTACTGATCCTGCTAGTTTTATTATTTTATCTTGGTTTGTCTTATTTTCAATTTTAAAATATATCATATCCTTTCCGTTGCAAGTTTCAAGATTATAATAAACGGAAATTCCATTCTGATTATAAGCTAGTTGCCATGCCAAAAGCGAGTCTTTTTTAAAAGAAAAAGTGCTAAAAAGTGTTAGCAAGAAGATCAATTTAATTACATAATTTTTCATGAGAATATTAATTTGGTTTTTTAATTAATTTATTGCGAAAATTAAGAAATTAATTTGAATTCAAAAATAATATTTTTTCACTTCGCAAGTTAATGATTTATCGATATTTATATATGATATATAATGATAATATAAATTTCCAGGTTCCTAAATTGTACACATTAAATTAAATTGTAATATGATAATATTGAGGTATTGAAAGTAAAATAACTTTTAAGAACTCAATATTTATTCCATAAGATTTATTGCCGTTACCTGAGGGGTCAATTTCTGAAGTCGATTTTGTGATTTAAATTGGCTTCTAATATGTAATCCTATTGGAAATGATATGGGTAGTTGTTATAAATTTGATTCTGGTTACGACCAGTAATTTATATTTTTACTTTATGGATTATCTTTCCTATCAATTCCAGGATACTGAATCCTTCATCAATACTTTTGATGAGTTACCATTGTGGAGTGCGCCGTTTGGATTATTGTTATTGAAGAATCTCGAACTCCGACACAACATGTCAATCGTCGATATAGGAAGTGGAGCTGGTTTTCCTCTTATTGAAATTGCTTCACGAGCCGGAAAGACTTGCAAGGTGTACGGTGTGGATCCTTGGATAAATGCCAATAAAAGAGTAAAGGAAAAAATAAAAAACTTTGGACTTACTCATGTTGAGCTTTTCGAAGTATCGTCAGAAAATATTCCACTTCCGGATAATAGTATTGATCTCATAGTGTCAAATCTCGGCATCAATAATTTTGACCGGCCTAAAGTTGTTTTTAAAGAATGTCATAGAATTCTTAAGCCAAATGGAAGAATTTCCATCACTTCAAATTTATTTGGACACTGGAAATTGTTTTATGATATTTTTTACAACAGCTGTTTGGAATTAGGATCCCGACTTGAAGTCGGGATTGAACTTGCAGAATTGGTAAGAAAGGAAGAATTGCATCGTGCTACTATTGAATCTATTATTCAGCAATTTGACGAAAGTGGATTTAAGATTTCTAAAATAATAGAAGAGACTTTAGAAATGAAATTTTTGGATGGTTCTTCATTTCTAAATCATCACTTCATTAAAATTGGTTGGTTGGGTTCATGGAAAAGCATTATACCTGAAAATCTTCATGAGCTTGTTTTTCGAAATGTAGAAAAGAACTTAAACCATCATGCAGAATTGAATAATGGTCTTCTTTTAACGGTTCCTATTGCATATGTTGAAGCGACTAAAAATTAGAATTCAAGTTTCTATTGCTCAAATTTCTCGAATTTATTAATTAGTGTTGCAGTAAAAAGTTTTAATTAATTTAATCTGAAATTCTAAAAATTTAAATTATGTGGACTTCCTCACTATAGTGGACAAAGCGAAAAGGCATTATGCTGCTAATATATGAACTTTTTCATAAAAAGCTTCTAATGGTGATTTTCCATCCAATGCGCTATGAATTCTTTTCGTGTTATA